>DATBHU010000516.1:0-12348 GCA_036557265.1 Polyangia bacterium | reverse complement strand
CGATGCGGAACTTGTTGTAGCCGTCGTCGGTCGCCATCTTGGCGCCGCCGCGCAGGGTCGCCCAGAACCCGACGGTCTTCCAGTCGGTCCCCTTGCTGTCGGCGCCGATCGCCTGCGTGCTGGACGCGCTGCCGTTCGCGTAGGCGACCATCGCCGCCGCCTCTTTCGGCTCGCCGGGGCCGTTGCCGAGCGAGTTCGTGCCGTAGTTGACGGTGATCAGCGCGTTCGCGCCGACCTTGGTCATGAAGCCGAGGAAGGCGCCGAAGTCGGTGTTGTCGGCGATGTAGATGGTGTTGCTGCCGGCGCCCGACGCCGGCGTCCAGCTGCCCGTGTTCGACGACCAGTGGTAGAGGTCGGCGTACGATCCGCCCGGCCAGCGCAGCGACGTGACGCCCGCCGCCTTCAGGTACTCCGGCGTCGTCGGGAGCTGCATGCTGCCGTCGTAGACCGACGTGTGAATGCCGAAGAAGTCGGGGCTGACCGTGGCGCGCACGGTGGTCGACAGCGTCGCGGTCACCGTCGCCGCCGTGCCGGTCGTGATCGCGATCGGCGCCTGGCAGGCGGGCGGCGCGCCGCCCGGTCCGATCGTCGGGATCGTGCCGGCCGCGCCCGAGGTGCCGCCCACGCCGGCGACGCCGCCGGCTCCCCCGGTGCCCGTCGTCGTGCCGCCGGTGCCGGTGGCGGAGCCGCCGGTGCCGGTGGCCGAACCGCCGGTGCCGGTCGCCGAACCGCCGGTGCCGGTGGCCGAACCACCCGTGCCGGTGGCGGAGCCGCCCGTTCCGGTGGCCGACCCGCCGGTGCCAGTGGCGGAGCCGCCGGTGCCGGTGGCCGAGCCACCCGTGCCGGTCGCGGAGCCGCCTGTTCCGGTGGCCGACCCGCCGGTGCCCGTCGCCGAGCCGCCCGTGCCGGTCGTACCGCCGGCGCTGCCCGCGGTGCCGTTGTTGCCCGCGCTGCCGGGGCCGCCGCTGCCCGCGGTGTTGCCGGTGCCCGAGCCGCTCGAGCACGCCGCCGCCAGCGTCGCGCAAGCCAAGACAACGAATAGTTTCCTAGGTTCAGTGCTCACAATCGGCCTCCGTGGGGTTACCGGGACGAGCCCAGAATGCCCGTTAATGCCACCGTGTAAAGGACGTTTATTTAATACCGCTCGCCCTGCGGATTCATCACGATTTTCGCGGGAATGAAGTGACCTCTGCCGGCCGGCGAGGCTCATCCGGGGGCGCGGCGGGATGCCGTCCCACAGGATGTCGTAGAGTCGGGAGGACGATGGGCGTCATCTATGTCGTCCGGCCGCTCGATCACGAGATCGCGCACTGGCTGGGCCAGCAGGGCATCGAGTGCCCGACCGGTCAGTCCGGGCGGCACCCCACCGTGGCCGAGGTGCGGGCGGCGCTGGGTGACATCGCCGACGTGCGTTACCACCAGAGCGTCGGCACGGGCGGCACCGGCTGGCAGATCGACGTCATGCACCGCGCCGATCCGGCCCACGGCCGCTGGACGTCGATCCGGTCGGACGGCGGCGCCACCGACCGCGCGGCGATCGCGTTTCACAAGGGGTGGTCGGACCTGATCATCGAGATCGTCCACCGGCTGAGCGCGCGCACCGGCCCGCTGGTGCTGTTCCCGGACACGGGCGAGCGCCCGCTGCCGATCTGGCCGGCGCGCTCGCTCGATGACACGCTGTGCGCCTTCGGGATCGTCGAGACGATCGTCTAGGAGAGGACATGACGCGCGCCGAGCTGGTCCAGTTCCTTCGCCGCTACCGGCTGGCCGTGCAGGCGTCGGTGGCGCCGGACGGCGCGCCCCAGGCGGCGGTGGTCGGCTACGGTGTCAGCGACGCGTGCGAGATCGTGTTCGACACGGTTACGAGCACGCGCAAGTACCGCAACCTGGTCGCCGACCCGCGCATCGCCCTGGTGATCGGCTGGGATCACGAGGCGACCGCGCAGATCGAGGGCGTCGTCGATTTTCCGGCCGGCGACGAGCTGGCGCGCGTCCGCGACGTCTACTTCGCCGCCTATCCCGACGGGCGCGACCGCCTGGTCTGGGCCGGCATCACGCACGCCCGCGTGCGTCCGACCTGGGTCCGCTTCAGCGACTTCACCAAGGATCCGCCGCTGATCGTCGAGCTGGGCGGCGACGCGCTGGCGTGATGGGGCCCGGCGACGAAGATCGAGCCGGCGGACCGGCGGTCGCACTCAACAACAGGTGAGAACGGAAAACGAACCATGACCAAGTTGCTCCGAGCTGGATCGATCATCGCCGTCGCGGTCGGGTGCGGCATCACCGGTTGTGCGAGCGACGTGAACACGAGGAGGGACGCGGGTGACAGCGACGCCGCGGTCGGCGTCCCGGTGGTGATCTCGACGACGACGCGCCACGCGCGGACCACCACGTTGTCGGTGAACTACTGGCAGTGGGCGCCGACCTACGGCGACTACACGACCGGGACGGAGTCGCTGGTGGCGCCGCTGCAGGTCGCCACCATGCGCGTCGGCGGCTACAACAACGACGCGAATCTGCCCGACGCGTTCGACGACGCCCAGCTCGACCGCGCGGTGGCCTACGCGCGCGCGATCGGCGCCGAGCCGATCATCCAGGTGCCGCGCCTGGCGAACGCGGCGGGCGCGCCCGCGACGGCCGACGACGCGGCCGCGATGGTGCGCTACGCGAACGTGACCAAGAGCTACGGCCTCAAGTATTTCTCCGTCGGCAACGAGCCCGACCTCTACGACACGCAGGGGCTGCCGGCCGACGCGACGAAGCCGGCCATCCCGGGCTACCGCCCCGCCGACGTCTGCACCGCGGCGCGCGCCACCGTCGCGGCGATGAAGGCCGTCGATCCGACGATCCAGATCGTCGGGCCG
This sequence comes from Polyangia bacterium, assembly GCA_036557265.1. Taxonomy (GTDB): domain Bacteria; phylum Myxococcota_A; class Polyangia; order Fen-1088; family Fen-1088; genus JADGRB01. The sequence continues at coordinate 9,484 of DATBHU010000516.1, read as the reverse complement.
GACCTCGCCTACAAGTACCAGATCGGCAACGGCGACATCGACTGGCTGTCGCCGATCCTGCAGGACTGCGGCGAGCTGTTCGACGTCGTGTCGATCCACCGCTACCCGTTCTCGGCCGACCAGGCGCTGGCGTCGGCGGCGTCGGCGGACGCGGCGGCGTTCACCGCGGTGGTGACGAAGGTGCGCAGCGCGATGGACGCGCTCGGCTATGCGGCGACGCCGCTGGCGATCACCGAGATGAACGTCGCCTACAACGCCACCACCTGCGTGCATGACGCATCGCCGGGGACGGTCGGCTCGGCGCTCTGGCTGGCGGACATCCTGGGCACGTCGATCAAGCTCGACCTGTGGACGTCGGCGATCTGGAACATCAGCGACACCGAGGACTGGTCGCTGGGGATGATCGGCGGGCCGCCCGAGCACCGGCCGCGGCCCGAGTACTGGACCTACGCCCTGTTCGCCGATCACTTCGGGACGACGTTGCTCGACGCGCCGGCGTCGCTGCCGGCCGGCGTGCGCGCCTACCCGAGCCGCAACGCCGCCGACGACACCACCCAGATCATCGTCGTCAACTGGGGGACGTCGCCGGCCGCGCTCGCGTTCAGCGTGACCGGGGCGGCGTCGCCGCCCGCCGCGCGGACGTTCGTCGTGCCGGCCGGCGCGCTGGCGGCCGTCGAGCTCGCGGACAGCGGGGCGGCGTCGGCCTGGACCTACGGCGAGGCGCAGCGCCAGCGCGGCGTCGGGCCCGAGCCGCTGGCCGCGGACGGGGCGGGCGGGGCGCCCGAAGGCGGCGCCGACGCGGGCGGGGCGGGCGGCGCCGCCGGCAAGACCCCCGGCACCAGCTGCGCGACCGGCGACGCCGGGCTGGTCTGCGCGCAGGTGGCGGTGACGACGCCGTCGATCACGACGATGGGGATGATGGCCGCGGTGGGGCTGTCGTTCGGGCCGGCGTCGCAGAAGTGGGGATCGTACAGCTACGCGGCGCCCGGCCAGGTCGCGCCGACCGGCGCGGCGACAGCCGACGGCAACGGCCTGACGATCGCCGGCGGCTTCGACGCCACCGTCACGGCGTCGACCAACTACGTCGGCTTCGGCCTCTACTTCTCGAGCTCGAGCTGCCTCGACGCCTCCGCCTATCAGGGCGTGAAGTTCGATTTCGCGGGCGACCTGGGCGGCTGCCAGCTGGCGCTCGGCGTGCAATTCAGCGGCGACCTCTACCCGGGGTCGGATGCGACGCGCGGCGCCTGCACGGGGACGGCGGCCACCTGCTACGGCCCGGCCGCCGACGTCACGGCGGCGGCGCGCGCGGTGACGGCCGCCGCGCCGACGGTCCAGGTGCCGTTCTCGTCGCTGGCGGGCGGCATGCCGGTCGCGACGCTCGATCGCGCGAACATCGTCGGCATCCAGTGGCAGCTCACCTCGCCGCTGGCGGGCGGCGCCGACGGCGGCGCGGCCTGCGCGGCGGCGTTCACGGCCAGCAACGTGTCGTTCTACTGACGGCTGCTGGCGCCGACCGGCCGGTATATAAGGGCGGCATGCGCCTGCTGCCCACGTTCATCTGCGCCGCCGGCGCCCTCGCGGCCTGTAGCGGGCGCGAGGCGCCCGAGGCGATCACCACGCGCGCGTCCGCGCTGTCCGCGCGCACGCTGGCGGCCACCGCCGACACGTTCATCAACAGCGCGTTCCCCGACAACAACAACGGCACCAGCCCGTCGATCTACACGGGCATGAACGGACAGGGCGGCCTGATGCGCGGCCTGGTCAGGTTCACGATGCCGCCCGAGCTGCAGGGGCGCGTGACGGTCAGCGCGGTCACGATGACCATGGTGACGCGCGGGCTCGGCATGACCGACAGCAACCCGCCGACGGCCGCCACCGCGGCGCTGCGCGCGACCGCGGTGGCGTGGAGCGAGGGGACCGGCTTCGGCGACGGGCAAGCGGCGAACACGGTCGGCCAGGCGTGCGGCGCGACGGGCGCCACCTGGAACCAGCCGAACTGCACGGGCGGAACGGCGTGGTCGGGCGGGACCCCCACAGCCGCGGCGAGCGCGAGCGCCGCCGTTCCCGCCGCGCTGGAAGCGGCCGTGGTCTGGGACTCCGCCACCGCCGGCAACGCGGGCATGATCGCCGACGTCCAGTCGTGGATCGACACGCCGGCCGGCAACCAGGGCTGGCTGATCACCAGCAGCACCGAGGGGGCGACGGGCGCGCAGCGGTTCTACGCGCACGAGGGCTCGGACAAAGGACCGAGCCTCGTCGTCACCGCCGCGTGCAAGAGCGGGTTCTCCGATCTGGGCGGCTCGTGCACCGCCTGCACGACGGCCGCGAACGCCGCGTGCGCGGTCGCGCAGACGGGCAACGGCTGCGCGGATCCGGGCGGGTCGGCCACGTACACGTGTCTGTGCGACAACCCGGCGTACGACGGGAGCGGGACGACGGCGTGCACCGACAAGAACGAGTGCAGCCCGAACCACTGCCGCGACGGGGGCGATCTGGCCGCGGCCTGCACCGACGCGGTCGCGCCCGCCACGGGCTACAGCTGCGCCTGCTCGACCGGCTTCTCGTTCAACGGCACCGCCTGCGTCGGGACGTGCAGCGGCGGCGCCAACCCGTGCGGCAGCGGCACCTGCACGGCGGCGGGAGCGGGCGCCTGGACGTGCACCTGCCCGATCGGCTTCGTCTCGAGCGGGGGCAGCCAGCCGACCTGCATCGACCTCGACGCGTGCGACGCGGCGGCGAACGCGGCCTGCGCGACGACGGCGCTCGGCAACGCGTGCGTCGACGAGGCGCCGCCGTCGCTCGCCTACCACTGCGTCTGCGGCAACCCCGCGTACATGGCGGGCGTCAGCGGTGGAAAGCCGGCGTGCGTGCCCGGCTCGATTCCGGATGGCGGATCCGACGACGCCGCTCCCGACGCATCGGGAGCCGGTGGCGCCGGCGGGACCGGCGGCGCGGGCGGCGCAGGCACGGGCGGCGGCAGCGCGGGCGTGGGCGGCGGCGGTGGAAGCGGCGGGGCGAGCGCGGGGGCCGGTGGCGGTGGCGCGGGCAGCGGCGGCGGAAGCGGCGGCGCGAGCGCTGGATCCGGTGGCGGTGGCGCGGCTGCCGGAGCTGGCGGTGGCGGCGGAAGCGGCGGCGCGAGCGCGGGGGCCGGCGCGGGCGGGCACGCGGGCGCCGGCGGCCGCGGTGGAAGCGGCGGCGCGGGCGCGGCCGGAAGCGGCGGGACCGGAAACAGCGGCGGCGGTTGTTCGTGCGCGCTGTCGGATCGAAGCGGCCGCGGGCCCGGTGAGACGGGCGCGCTCGCCATCCTGGCGCTGGCCGGTCTGTGGCGCCGCCGCCGTCGACCGCGCGCCTGAAGTTGGCGGTGAGCGGCTACGGGCAGCTGGTCCAGTCGCGTCCGTCGCAGTCCTGATCGCGGCCGTCGCGGCAGATCTCGGGCGCGCCCGGATACGTCGCCGGGTCGTGGTCGTTGCAGTCCATGCAGAAGGGGCGCTTGTCGCCGTCGGCGTCGACGGCGCCGTCCGGGGCGGCCCGGCAGTCCAGCCACGCCCCGACGCTGTCGATGCGCGTGGTGATCGCCCAGCGCAGGTAGGAGATCTCGCTCAGGTGGTCGTTGAGCGTGAACGGGCGGGTCGGATCGGCGGCGACCGCGTCGTGGATCTGGGCCGCGAACTGATCGAGCTTGTCCGGCAGCTGGACCGCCACGTAGGCGTCGCGCGCGTGGCGAAGCGCGGCGACATAGCGCTCGCGCCAGTCGTAGTCCTTGATGATCGCGGCGTAGTGCTGCCACGGCGGTGACCAGCTGGTGATGTCGTCGCCCCAGTAGTACATCGGATCGATGTGCGGGTCGGCCCAGTCGATCGTCGCGTCCAGGTCGTGCGGGACCCACAGCCAGCCGCGCGTCGGGTGGTCATAGAGGTAGTAGTTGTAGTGGCCCACCCAGTAGCCGTCCGGATCCGCCAGCATCGCCTCGCTCGCCCACTCGAGCAGCGTCTCGTCCATGTCGACGATCGCGGCGATCGACGCCGGGTCGGTGGCGGCCCACAGCGCGTCGAGGTGCGGGTGCGGCAGGCCCGCGTTGTCCGTGTTGGTCTGCAGCTGGTTGCCCGCGGCCCACAGATCCGCCTTGGGCGCCTCCGGGAAGACGCGCTGGGTGAACTCCTTGTCCTGGTGCTCGAGGTTCGTGTAGAGGCCGTAAAAGCTCCCGTTGATGAACAAGCGTGCGTTGTTCGCGCACTGGCTCGGGAGTCCGAGCGCGCGCAGGTAGACCAGCGCCAGGCGCTGCCGCAGATACGACCTGTCGATGCGCGGCATGTCGAGCTCGACCTTGCGCAGCCCGTGAAAGCGCTGCTTGCCGTCGACCAGGTCGAACGCGACCACGAACTGCATCTTCGGATTGGGGTCGGGGATCGACTGCCACCAGGACGACCAGCCCTTGAGGCGGATCATCGTGCTCGGCACCACCTCGTTGCCGAAGCGGAACTCGGCGACCGGATGGTACGGGTGGTAGTCCACGCCGGTGTCGCGGAGGGCGAGCATGTTCTGGAAGTCGCTCACCAGCGCGGCCCAGTCGACCGGCGCGATCTGGATCTCGTAGGTGGGCAGCTGATCGTCGGCGAAGATGTCCGCGCACGCGCCGGTGCCGGACGCGCCGCCGCTTCCGCTGCCCGCGTCGCTGCCGGCGCTCCCGGACGTCTGCCCGTCTTGATTGCCCGGGCCGGCGCCGATCGAGCCGCCCGCCCCGGCCTGATCGGGGGAGATCCCGTCGGCGCTGAGGGGCCGCCGCGCGCGATCCCCGCATGCCGCCGCCGTGGCCAGCAGACCCACCACGACCAACATCCGCCTGCCCACCAGCGCCGCCCCCTTTCGAACCGGACCCGCTTTTTGTTCAGCAACGCGTGTACCAGAGGCGATCGACCACCGGCCGGCGGCGATCGCGAGCAAGCCAGTGGCTGACGCGTAACCGACCTACGAGCTGCGGTTACGCGCGTGAGCGGCGTGACGGCGCGCGCTTCGGGGGCGAAACGGAGGGCGACAAAGCCGAACGATTTCAAATCGGCGCGCGCGCTTCGTAAGCGTTGTTGTCGAAAACGGCCAGGCGCGCGCTCCGAAAATGCGGGGGCTCGAGGAAATCCGGTAACTCGGAAATCGTCGTTTTCTTGGCGAAAAACGTGTTGATCATGTCGGGAAGAGGCGTACTTTTCGCGCGTTCCTGCTACTGCAATTGGGGAGAGGGTCAATGTCAGTCAGCCGCTGGTTCTCGATGGTCCTGATCGTGGTCGCGCTGCCGTCGGTCGCCGCGCGGGCGCTGGCGCGTGGCGATCGGGGTGGACACCCGACGCGCGCGGACGAGCCTCAGGTGCGCGAGCTGCTCGCCAAGCTGGCGGCGGCGTCGGGCACGCCCGAGCCGGAGGAGCGCACCGACGCCGACCTGATGTACGAGGCGATGCTGCGCTGGAACGGCGAGCCGGCCGAGAGCAAGACGATCGATCGCGTGCTCGATCAGTCGAAGCGGGACGCGGCGAAGGCGAAGCGCGCGATGCAGGACAAGGTCCGCCACATGTTCTGGAAGGATCCGTTCGCGGACGACGGTCACAAGCTGGTGCCGGTGCGCCAGGAAGACCGCGATCTGCTCGATTCTTACGCGCGCAAGCAGCGCCGCGAGCCGCGCGAGGCGCGCGAGCCGCGCGACGAGGTGTCGCGCCTGCGCGCCGAGCTGGCCGAGGCGCGCGCCGAGAACGCCCGCATCCGCGACCGCGCCGATGAGTCGCCGGACCGCCGCGGCTGCGTCGCCGACGCGTCATCCAGCGACGAGCGGCGGAAGCGCCGGCGCATCGACGGCGCCTCGGTCCGCAGCCACCACGCCGAGGGCCGGCGCGCGGAGATCGCGCTCGCGTCGACGGTGCCGGAGCAGCCGTACACGCCGCCGGCGCCGCCGCCCGTGACGCCCGCGGCGTCGCCGCCCGCCCACGGCATCATCATCGAGCACCTGCCGTCGCCGTCGCCGCCTCCGCCCGCGCCGGTGGTCGAGGCGCGGCGCCGCGCCCAGCGCTCGCGCTAGCGCCAGCGCTCTCGCTACGGACGCCCGAGCGCTTTTTGCAATTGCGCGCGGGCGGTGTCGAGCTTGAGCAGCGCCTGCAGGCGCTGGAAGCCGGCGCTGGTGGCGGCGAGCTGCGCGTCGGACAGCTCGATGCCGTTGCCGACGCCGGTCCGGTAGCGCACCTCGGCGAGGTCCAGGCGGGCCTTCGCGTTCGCGAGCGAGCGCTCAGCCGCCGCGATGGCCGCCTTCCCGGCGATGATGGTCAGCCGCGCCTGATCGACGTCGACGCGCGCCTGCTGGCGCGCGATGTCCACCTCGGCGCGCGCCGCCGCCGACAGCGCGTTGCCCTCGCGCACGGTCGCGCGCACCTCGCCGCCCTCGAAGATCGGCCACGACAGCACGAAGCCGCCGCTCAGATTCCAGACCAGGTTGTCGACCTCCTGGCCGTTGTAGGTCGCGGCGCCGGTCGCGGACAGCGACGGGCCGTAGCGGCCGGCGGTCGCCTTGTTGGTCAGGTCCTGTGCCCGCAGCGCGGCGATCTTGGCGGCGACGTCGGGGCGGGCGCGCAGCGCCTCGTCGACCAGCGTCTCCAGCGGCGCGTCCTCGCCGGCCAGCGGGGCCGACGCCTCGCCCGTCACCTCGTAGGTGGCGGCCGCCTCGACGCCCATGGCCTGGTTCAGCATCGCGCGCGCCGTCGCGTAGTCGTTCTGTGCGTTGATCAACGCCACCTCGGCGTTGGCCTGGTCGGTGCGCGCCTGCAGCAGATCGATCTCCGGGCGGGTGCCCACCTCGGTGAACGCCTGGATCTGCTCGACGTGCTTGTTCTGGTTGGCCAGCGTCTCGCGCGCCACCCCGACCGCGTCGCGCGTCGCCCGCGCCGTGTAGAACGCGCTCCGGATCGCCAGGTCGGTGGTGAGCTGCGTGAAGCGCTCGCTGTCCTCCTGCTGCTCGGCCGCCGCGCGCGCCGCCTTCGTCTTCTGCCAGGTCTGGCCGAAGTCCCAGATCAGCTGGTTGACGCTGAGGGTGTTGCGGTAGGAGTTGGCGGTGGCGAACGACGGCTCGCGCGTCGGCATGTTGTTCGTCCCCATCGTCGAGGTACCGCCGAGCGGAGGGGCGAAGTTGTTCGTCGCGCGCTGGTAGTTCATGTTCAGGTTCACCTGCGGCAGCAGGTTCGACACCTGCTCGTCGATGCGCGCGTGGGCCGCGTCGGTCTGCGCGCGCGCCTCGCGCCGCTGGGGCTGCAGCATGCGGCCGATCTGCAGCGCCTTCTCCAGCGACAGCTCGGCGGGCACGCTCTGATAGGCGTCGCTCTCCGCGCGCGCCGCCGCCGGCGCGGCGCACAGCAGCGAGACCAGCGCGACGACCGTCCGCCGGTTCATTCGAACCGCAGCGCCTCGATCGGATCCAGCCGCGACGCCTTGCGCGCCGGGTAGAGGCCGAAGCCGATGCCGACCACCGCCGAGAACCCCACCGCAATGACGATGATCTGCGGCCGCACCAGCAGCGGCCAGTTGAAGTGCGCCGCCAGTTGGTGCGCGACGCCCAGGCCGCTCGCGACGCCGACGATGCCGCCCATGCTCGACAGCGTCAGCGCCTCGACCAGGAACTGGGTCAGGATGTCGAAGCGGCGCGCGCCGACCGCCATGCGCAGGCCGATCTCGCGCGTCCGCTCTGTGACGCTGACCAGCATGATGTTCATGATGCCGACGCCGCCCACCAGCAGCGACACGGCGGCGATGCTGGCCAGCAGCGTGGTCAGCGTCTTGGTCCCCTCCTGCTGCGCGCTCGCCATCTCGGCCAGGTTGCGGATCGAGAAGTCGTCGTCGGTCCCCTTGGGCAGGGTGTGGCGCTCGCGCAGCAGGCCCGTGATCTGGCGCTGCGCCTTGGAGGTGTCGTCGGCCGACCGCGCGCTGGCCATGATCGTCCCCTGCAGGTACTTCTTCAGACCGCCCTGGATCTTGGTCATGAACGTCGTCGACGGGATGAAGACGCAGTCGTCGTAGTCCTGGCCGCTCGGCGACTGGCCCTTGCGCGCCAGCACGCCCACCACCTGGAACGGGATGTTGCGGATGCGCACCATCTGACCGACCGGATCGGCGTTGAGGCCGAACAGCTTCTCCACCACGGTCTGCCCGAGCACGACCACCTTGGTGGCGCCGTCGATGTCCGACGGACCGAACGTCGCGCCCGACGCCGTCGGCCAGCTGCGCAGCAGGAAGTAGTCGGCGGTCGTGCCGGTGACGCTGGTGCTCCAGTTCGTCTCCTCGGTGATGATCTGAGCGTTCGTGCGCAGCTGCGGCGCCACGTACAGCACCGACGGCACCTCGCGCTGGATCGCCGTCATGTCGTCCCAGGTGATGGTCGGCATCGACCCGAATCCGCCGTGCGCGCCGCCCGAGGTGGTCGTCCCCGACATGATCACCAGCAGGTTCGACCCCATCGCCGCGAAGGACTGCTCGACCATCGCCTTGGCGCCGTCGCCGATCGCCACCATCGCGATGACGGCGCCGACGCCGATGATGATGCCGAGCGCGGTCAGGAACGAGCGCAGCTTGTTGCGCATCAGCGCGCGCCCGGCGATCCGCATGGTCTGCAGCCCGGTCACGCGGGAGACCCCTGCTCGCCTGCGTGCTCGGCGTGCTCGCGCGCCTGTTCTTGCTCGCGCAGCTCGACCGCGCGCGCCAGCGCCTGGCGCGCGTCCTCCGGCTGCTGGGCGCGGTCGAGCCGGACGCGCCCGTCCTTCATGCTGATCACCCGGCCCGCGAAGGCGGCCACGTCCGGCTCGTGCGTGACGAGCAGGATGGTGATGCCCGACGACCACAGGTCCTGGAACAGCGTCATCACCTCGATGCTGGTCTCCGAGTCGAGGTTGCCGGTCGGCTCGTCGGCCAGGATCACCTTGGGACGGGTGACCAGCGCGCGCGCGATCGCGACGCGCTGCTGCTGACCGCCCGACATCTGGTTCGGGTGGTGGTGGACCCGATTGCCGAGGCCGACCCGCTCCAGCGACTCGCGCGCCCGCTTGTGCCGTTCGCTGGCCGGCACGTCGGCGTAGAGCAGCGGCAGCTCGACGTTCTCGAGCGCCGTCGTGCGCGACAGCAGGTTGAAGCTCTGGAACACGAAGCCGAGCGTCTTGTTGCGGATGCGCGCCAGCCCGTCGGAGCCGAGGCGGGAGATCGCCTGGCCGTCGAGGCGGAAGTCGCCCGTCGTCGGCTTGTCGAGGCACCCGAGGATGTTCATCAGCGTCGACTTGCCCGAGCCGGACGAGCCCATCACCGCGACGAACTCGCCCTTGCGCACGGCCAGCGTCACGCCGCGCAGCGCGTGCACCTCCACGTCGCCCAGCTTGTAGACCTTGGTGACGTTCTCCAGCTCGACGATCTCGTCTGCCACTAGAACATCCGCCTGAAGGTGCCGCTGCCCCCGGGGCCCTGCTTGCCGTCGCCG
>DATBHU010000515.1:0-7460 GCA_036557265.1 Polyangia bacterium | reverse complement strand
TCCCCGCCGTCGCGCCGCCGCCCGTTCCCGCCGTCGCGCCGCCGCCCGTTCCCGCCGTCGCGCCGCCGCCCGTTCCCGCCGTCGCGCCGCCGCCCGCTCCCGCCGTCGCGCCGCCGCCCGCTCCCGCCGTCGCGCCGTTCCCCGCCGCGCCGCCGCTCCCTCCGTGCCCGCCCGCCGCGCCGTCGCCGCCGTTCGCGGCTCCATTCCCCCCGCAACCGAACCCGGCGATCAGACAGACGAAGGCCGCACGAAGCAAACGAACGGATCCGCGCATGCCGTATTGAATCTCAGCCGCGCCGTCCCCGTCAATCGCAGACTGCGCGCGGCGGCGCGCTTGCGGGCGGCGGCGCCGACCGGCACGATGCGCTGGTGCTCGAGAGCGCCTCCCCGTCTCCGCCGTCTCTCATCCATCGCCTCGGCCTGATCCGGACGCGTCCGGGCCTCTACCTCGGCGTCGGCCCCCCGCACTTCGCCGCCATGCTGGAGCGCCTCGATGCCTGGATCGTCGGCTACAGCGAGGCGATCCGGGCGCACCAGGTTCACGACCCGGGCCTCGAGCGCTACTCGTCGTTCTGGCAGTTCCTCGAAGATCGCGTCGGGCGGAACATGTCGGAGGGGACCATCCCGACGATTCGCCTTGTCAGCAGCACGGACGCGGAAGCATGGGACACGTACTGGCGGCTGCTCGAAGAGTTTTGCCGCCCGACGGCCTAGCGCGCTCCCGCGCCCCCGTCGGCAACTGGAGCCTCTGACCGGCGCTATCGCACGGCGACAGCCGGACGCGCGCCGAGGCGATCCGAGAGGACCGCGAACAGGGAGGCGCCCAGCACGGACACGGCGAGCGTGGCGTTGACGAAGAACAGCTTCTCGTCGATCTCACGCGACGGGGTGATGACGAAGGCCGCGATCGCGATGGCGACGCCGATCCCGCCGGCGATCAGCAGCGGCTTGCTGCTGCGCTTGATGGCGAGCACCAGCAGCACGATGTTCAGCAGCGCGATCAGGCCGCCGCCGATCTGGCTGAAGCGATAGCCGCGCATCCCCTGCTCCAGCAAAGAGGTCGCGTCGGCCGCCGTCTTGCCGCCCACGATCTTCACGTCCTTGGCCGCCTGGCCGATCTCCTTCGCCGCGGCGACGGTGGCGGACAGCGTGGCGACATCCTTGCTCATCGGTCCCATGGTGACGCTCCAGGCGCTGGCTCCGCCCAGAAAGACGCCGGCGAGCACGCAGATGGAGGCAAGCACGATGAAGAGGATTCGCATGGGATCTCCTTGTTGGGGGTCGTGGTCGGTTCTGGTTTCCGTCACGTAAGGACGCGCCCCCCCCGGCGATGTCGCGCGGTCCCGCGCAGGCCGCCACTGCATTTAGCTATTTACACTTAGCGATGACGCAGCTCATGCCTCGACCGCGACTGGCGCTCGCGCCGCGGCGCCTGGGTGATTTCAGGGCTGCGCTGGCTCGATGCAGTTCCGGAGCACCGAGCGCTTCACGGTCGACCCGTTGTTCTGATCGAGCCAGCGTTCGGCCGCCTGGCGCGACGCCGGGCCGGGGTGCTCGAGGCAGTCGATGATGACGGCGTAGCCGCTCTGCAGCTGCCATTGATCCTCGGGAAACTCGCGGCGATAGCGCGCGAGGAGGTCCTTCATCACGGCGACGTCCTTGGCGTCCGTCGCATCGTCGAGCGCGAACGCGATGCGGTTCTCGGCGAAGATCCGCTCGTGCTGCGGCGAGATCGGATGGGGATGAACCGGCCCGGGCGGGATCGGATCTCCGTCGTGCGGTGGCATGAAGCCGAGGCCGTCCGAGGCGACGCGCGGGCGCGCCGGGGGCGCGGGCACGGTCGGAGGTTTCACGTCGCGCGCGGGTGCCGGCGGTTCGGCCGCCGTCGTGCCGTCGGCGGACCGTTGCCCGTCACGCATCGAGCGCCGCGCGAGGAGCAGCCATCCGCCGGCGATCACGATCGCGCCCAGCGCGATCGCGAGGACCACCACGATGCGATTGGACGAGCGGTTGGCGCGCACGCTGGCGCTTGGACTCCTTCTATGTCGTCGGGACGTTCGGTCGCTACTTCAGCTGGCTACTTGGTGAACGTCCACATCACCGTCTGCGTGGAGTTCTTCCAGGCGTTCCGGTGACAGTACCAGCCCGTCCCGACGACCGACGGGCAGGTCGAATCCTTGTAACGGACCAGGTCATCGCCGGCGTTGTCGTACGCGGTGGCCTTGATCGTGTGCGCGCCGGCCGCGAGCGTCGACGTGTCGAGCGTCGTGCCGCCGTTCTTGGTGACCGCGCCGTCGACGTCCCAGTCCACGTTGATGACCGCCGGGTCGACGACGTTCACCTTGAGGACGCCCGGGCTGGTCACGGCGCCGGCCGCCGGCTCGGTCGAGTCGATCGGTCTGACCTTCTTCCAGATGCTCATCACGATCTGCTCACGCGACACGGAGTTGAAGGCCGTGTTGGGCGTGCACTTCGTCTCGTCGTTCGTGTTGCAGAACATCGAGTTCATCATCGAGTTGGCGGTCGGCCGATAGTTCGACGCGTTGTAACGGCTGTGCGACCAGGTCGACTGGATGCCGGTCGCGCCGACCTGATTGTAGCCGATCCACTTGTCCCACTTTCCGTCGGTGGTCATCGGGTTACCGGCCGAGTTGATCTCTTGATAGGCCGTGAACACGGTGCCGGTGCTGTTGGTGTTGGCTCCGCAGTTGGCGCCCGTGCAGTCGGAGTACTCGTCCGCGAGCGCGTGGAAGGCATGGCCTCCCTCGTGAAGCGCTGCGGCCGGTTCGTCGGAGTGCCCTCCCGCCAGGGTGAGCAGCCCCTGCCCGCCGGAGTTGCAATAGTCCGTCGTGTTGAACATGCCCGCGCGCCAATCGATGATCAGCGACTTCGGCAGTTTCTGGTTCGCGTAGGTCATCATCGCGCTGGTGTTGCAGCTGCCCACGCGATCGCCCGTGCACTGGCACCCGAACATCCCCGGCGTTCCCGTGCTCGCCGGCCGGAGCACACAGATGTTCACGAAATTGCGGTAGCGAGCGTACGGCTGCGCGTTGTCGCTCCAGCGACGCGGCCACATGCGGTTCGCGTGCGTTTCGACGAGGCCGCCCGGCGCCACCTGGCTCGCGTTGTACCCGTCCGCGTAGATGACGAAGTTGATGCGGTTCGCGGGGGGACCGTGGTTTTCGATCACCCAGCCGTCAGGGCCGCAGTCCAGGGGCGCCGGCGGCGTGGTCCCGCCGGCTCCGGCCGTGCCGGTGGTGCCGCTGCTGCCCGCCCCTCCGCCTGCGGAGCCACCGCGGCCGGCCGCGCCGCCCGCCGCACCGCCGCGCCCCCCGACGCTGCCGCCGGTACCCGTCCCCCCGCGGCCGCCGGTCGCCGTGCCACCCGTTCCCGCCGACCCGCCGCCCGTTCCCGCCGACCCGCCGCCCCTCCCCGCGAGCGCACCGCCGCTGCTGCCGGCCGTTCCGGTCCCGGCCGTTCCTCCGCTGCCACTTCCGGCCGTCGCCCCGGTTCCGGTGACGCCGCCCGAACCCGTGGTTCCCCCGGTCCCCGTCCCGGCGGCGCCGCCACTGCCCGTCGTCCCGGCGCTTCCGGTCGTTCCCCCGGCCCCGGCGCTTCCGGTCGACCCGGCCTGGCCGCTGCCTCCGGTGCCCGCAGGGGAGGTTGCGTCACTGGGGGCACAGCCGGCGGCCAGGGCCAGCGCACACGCTGCGAAAACAGGGGAAAGGCGGCTCATACGCGGTGAATGTCGGCTTCCCCGCGTTTCCGTGGACGAGCCTCACCCCGTTCCCCAGTTCCGGCCCCGACGACTACCGGCCGGAACAATCAAAACCTGTGCGAGGGCGGGGACTCGAACCCCGATGGATGTTATCCACTAGCACCTCAAGCTAGCGCGTCTACCAGTTCCGCCATCCTCGCGCGGAGCGGAGATTTAGACGCGACGGTGCGCAGTTGTCAACGCGGACGGCGCCCGGGAGCGGCTTGCCCTCACCCCGACTCTCCCGCAAGCGGGCGAGGGGGAAAGCAGGGAATCAGCTCAGTCGGTGGATGCCGTCGACGACGTGCCAGGTCGCGACCACGGTCAGCTCGATCAGCTTCTCGGTGCGGAGGCTGTCGGGAACCACCATGTGCTCTGCGGTGCACAGCGCCTGCATCTGGCGGAGGAGCTGGCGGATATCGCGCTTGTCGCTGTCGCCGATCCAGCGCTTGATGCGGTCGGCGATGATGTTCTGGTGCTGCTGGATGAAGCGCGCCGCCGACTGCGCGTTGGCCGTCCGCGACGACAGCCCGCGCGCCGCGAGCGCCCGCGCGCGCGGCGGGCGCCGCGGGAAGATCTCCAGCAGGTCGCTGCGGTACTCGAGCAGGTCCTGGTCCTGCTTGTCGTTGATGTCGAAGTACTCGGCGACCGTCTCCTTGATCTCGGTGTACGGGATGCGCATCCCGAGCCGGACGTTGCTGGGGCTGCCGCGACAGATGCGCTCGATGCCGACGATGCGGTCGACATACTCGAGCTTCGCCAGCGCCACCTGCCAGTCGCGGTAGCGCCGCCGCCACGGCCCACCCTCCAGCCAGACCGCGAAGGTCTCCGCCCAGTCCTCGTCGGGGTGCTTCTGCGCGTAGTGGTACATGCCCGCTCGATGCAGGTAGCGGACGTAGTCGCGGCTCCAGGGCGTCGGCGTGTACACGTCGCGATACGGCCGCCGGAAATCGCCGAAGGTCTGGGTCCAGTCCTTGCGCCGCCACAGCTCGAACGCGTAGTTGATCGCGTGGCCGGCTTCATGGCGCAGGTACATCAGCACTTCCTCGCGCGTGTACTCGAACAGGTGGTCGTTCACCAGCTGCCACAGCTCCGGATTCGCGAGGTACCAGGGGATGTTGACGCTGACCGCGCGGTCCGCTGTCCAGAAGTCGTCGTCGCCCAGGTAATATGCGGGGACGAAGGTGATCCCTTTGCGCTGCAGCTCGCCGATCACCTGCTCGACGCACTCCTCGAGCGTCCCTTCCGGCCGCAGATTCAGATCGCCGATGCGGGTCGCGAGCAGCTTCTGCTGGCCGACCTCGCGAACGACTGTGTCTGGGAGGAGGCTCGCGCCGCGCGACGCTCGGTGCCTGGCCTTGAGTGCCGCGACTCCCATGTCGACCCTCCGTTTACCATGCACCCAGAAGCCGTTCCTGTGAAAACCAGAGCGAAAATATTCCACCGCCCGAGGTAGAAAAGCGCCATGATAATGACAGCTTATGAGCTAGCGCTGCGCGTCGGCATGGTTTCACGCCGACTTGTCGGCCGCAGCGCGGCAGAACCGTGATACGGGTAACCAAGCACACCATGAGTCGGGAGGGAAAGCGTGTGGTCCCGCGGACCTAGCCGCTCATCTGGATGGTCCCGGCCGGCCCTGGTCATGGTCGTCTACCTCGGCCTGGGCGCCGCGGCGCTCGGCTGGGGCAGCCTGCGCGGCCAGCCCAACATCTGGCACCTTCCGGGTCGCGAGCCCGCTGTGGTTACCGGAATTCTGGGCGGCCTGGCGGCCGGGCTGCTGATCGTCTTCGCGTCGCGCATGGCGCTCTACCGCTTCGAGTGGGCGCGCTGGCTGCACCGCGAGCTCCGCCATCTGCTGTTTCCGCTCACCGACATCGAGATCGTCGTGCTGGCGGTGGCGTCGTCGCTGGGCGAAGAGATGTTCTTCCGCGGCGCGATGCTGCCCGCGATCGGGCTGGTCGGCTCGAGCGCGATCTTCGCGCTGCTTCACATCGGTCCCAAGGCGCGCCACCTGCCCTGGACCGCCAGCTCGTTCGCGATCGGCCTGCTGTTCGGCGCGATGTTCCAGTGGACCGGCGATCTGACCGGACCGGTGCTCGCGCACTTCCTGGTGAACTTCCTGAACCTGCGCCACGTCGCGCAGGTCGAGCTGCGCTAGTCAGCGCGTCGTGTTGCGCAAGACGTTGAAGCCGCCGCTCGCGGAGACCACGATGTCCGGCTTCCCGTCGCCGTCGAGGTCGGTGATGGCGACCTGGCCCAGGGTGCCGCCCGCCGCGTAGTTCGACGCGCGCCCGAAAGTGGCGTCGCCGTTGTTGAGCAGGACGCTGACGGTGCCCGAATAGTCGGCGAGCACGACGTCGAGCTTGCCGTCGCGATCGATGTCGCCCAGCGCCGGCCTGACCGAGCCCAAGCTGCGGGTGGGATAGGCGGCGATCGGCGCGAAGGCACCGCCGCCCACGCTGCGCAGGACGTCGAGATCACCGCTGCTCGTCGGCACCACCAGGTCCGCGCGGCCGTCGCCGTCCAGGTCGCCCGCGGCGATCGTGAGCGCATCTGGACTGTCCGGCGGACTGGAGTGCAGCGGCACGTCGACCTTCGGCGCGAACGTGCCCCCGCCCTGGTTGAGGAGCACGCTCACCGTCGCCGGAGCGACATCGACCACGGCGAGATCGGGCGCGCCGTCGCCGTCCACGTCCGCGATGGCGAGCGTGAACGGATCCGCGCCCGTCGCGTAGCGGACGGCCGACGCGAACAGACCGCCCCCGGCGTTCCGCAGCACGACCACGCTGGCGGCGTCGCGGTTGACGGCGATCAGGTCCAGTCGTCCGTCGCGATCGACGTCGGCGAGCGCGACGGCGCTGGTGCCCGCCTCGGCCGCGTACGCGACCGGCGGCATCATCGATCCGTTCCCCCGGTTTCGGTAGACGCTGACGGTGGCGTCGTCGTGGTTCGCGACGACGACGTCGGCCACGCCGTCACCGTCGACGTCGCCGGTCGCCAGCGCGTACGCGCTGAACTGGGCCGGGTACTCGGTGGTCACCGCGTAGGCGTCGCCGCGCGCGACGCGCAAGGTGATCTTGAGCGTCGAGGTGAGGCCGTCGGTCTCGATGCCCGCGACGTCGGCGCGGCCGTCGCCGTTCAGGTCCGCCACCGCCATCGCGACCGAACCGCCGAACGACGCGTGCGTCGCGGTCGGCAGCACGCCGCTGTCCCCGCCCAGGAACACGGTGACATGAAATTCGTCGGCGACCGCGACGTCGACGCGCCCGTCGCCGTTCAGGTCGGCCAGCGCCATCGGCCCGGGGGCGTAGCTGGCCACGTACTCGCGCGCGTCCCCGAACAGGGTCGAGCGCCCGGCCAGCATCACCTCGACGGCGGCCCCGTAGGGCTGCGTCGCGATCAGGTCGGGGCCGTGGTCGCCGTTCATGTCGGCGAATCCGATGATCGAGCCGGGGCCGACGATGCTTCCCGCCGCGAAGGACCCGTCGCCGCGGCCCATCAGCACGGAGACCGCCGGGGCCGCGCCGTCGGCCCCGACGGCGAGGTCGAGGAGAGCGTCGCCGTTCAGGTCCTGGAGCGCGACAGCGACCGACCCCCCGGTGTCGCCTGTCGCAAAGACGGCCGGCGGCGCAAAGGTGCCGCCCGCCTTGCTCACCAGAACCGTCACGTCCGGCGAACCTCCCGGGAGCCCGCCCGCGATCAC
>DATBHU010000514.1:0-7574 GCA_036557265.1 Polyangia bacterium | reverse complement strand
TACGCGGTGGCGATGCTCGCGCGCTCGACGGAGCTGACGGGCGCGCTGGCGAACGAGCTCCCGGGGGCGCGCGCCTACGCGTGCGACGTCGCCGACGAGGCGTCGATCGCGCGCGCCTTCGCCGCGATCGCGAGCGAGCTGGGCGCCGTGGAGGTGCTCGTCTACAACGCCGGCAGCGGGATGTGGGGCACCGTCGAGGAGATCTCGTCCGAGGACTTCGAGCGCTCGTGGCGCGTCAACACGCTGGGCGCGTTCGTCGCGTCCCGGCAGGTGATCAGCGCGATGAAGCAGGCGGGCCGCGGCAGCATCGTGTTCATCGGCGCGACGGCGTCGCGGCGGGGCAACGTGAAGACCGCCGCGTTCGCGCCGGCCAAGGCGGCGCAGCGCAGCCTGGCCGAGTCGATGGCGCGCTATCTGTGGCCGGCCGGGATCCACGTCGCCGTCGTGATCATCGACGGCGTCGTCGATCTGGCGCGCACGCGCAAGATGATGGCCGACAAGCCCGACGACTTCTTCGTCAAACCCGACGACGTCGCCGACAGCGTCTGGCAGCTGACGCGCCAGAAGCGGTCGGTCTGGTCTTTCGAGGTCGAGGCGCGCCCGTTCGGCGAGAAATGGTAGAGCGCGCGCCGTAGGTCCGGCGCGCGCTCTCGCCTCGCGGCTACGGCAGCGTCCCGGGCTGGAACAGATCCGCGAAGTCGGTGGCGCCCGCCACCGTCGGCAGGACCGGCAGGCCGAAGATCTCCTCGACGGTCTTCAGCAGCGAGCTGTGCGTGAAGGTGACGCTGCTCGTATAGCCCGGCTTGACGTTCGGGCCGATGGCGAAGAACGGCATCACCGGGCTGCCGCCTTCCGGCTCGTCCCAGACGATGAAGATGACGCCGGCGTGCGCGTTCGCGTAGTCGATGAGCGGCGGCAGGTTCGAGGCGAGCCACGCGTCGCCCATCGCGATCACGTCGCCGGCCGGGCACGACGAGTCGCCGTGCATGTCGTTGCAGACGTTCGGGGCGATGAACGTGTACTGCGCCACCGTTCCGGCGACCAGCGCCTGCCCGGTGGTGAACGCCTGGTGGTGGGCGCCGCACAGCGCGTTCGACTTGGACGGCGGGCTGCCCGCGACGTCCTGGAAGAACACGAACGGATCGTGCTTGGCGGCGTAGAAGCCGGACGAGCTGACCGGGCAGGCGCCCGTCGAGCTGTTGAGGCCTTCCATGGCGCCCATCCAGGTGATGGGCGGGGAGGCGGCGTTCATCTGCGTGGTCAGGTGGGCGGTGTTCTTCGTGCTGTTGCCGGAGCTCGGATCGCCGTCGCCGGTGAACGTCACGTCGCTGAACTTGTTCGTCCCCGCCTCCATCCAGACGTAGTGGGGCTCGCTGGGGATGCTGTCGGGGAGCGGATCGGTGAACGCCGTCGCGTGCGCGTACTTGGCCATGAGCCCGTTCAGGTACGGCGCCTTCTTGTCGCCGTAGATGGCGGACGCCGGCTCGTTCTCCATCGCGATCACGAAGACGTTCTTGATCTTCCCGGTGGCCGCCGTCGTGCCGCCGCTGCCGGTGGTGCCGGCCGCGCCGGTGGTGGTGCCGGTCGTGCCCGCGGTGCCGGTGGTGGTACCGGTGGAACCGGCCGCGCCGGTGGTGGTGCCGGCCGAGCCCGCGGTGCCTGTGGTGGTGCCGGTCGAGCCGGCTGTGCCAGTGCTGGTGCCGGTGGTACCGGCTGTGCCGGTGGTCGTGCCGGTCGAGCCCGCGGTCGGGCTGCCTCCGGCGGTGCCGTGGTTGCCGGCGGTCCCGGTGCCGGTGGTACCCGCGGGGCCCGTGCCGATCGAGCCGCCCGGGCCGCCTGCGCCCTGACCGGTGGTGCCGCCGCGCCCGGAGGCGCCGGTCGATCCGCCCGCGCCGCCCGTCTGTGTGCCGCCGGTGCCGGTCACGCCTCCGTCGAGGTCGGTGGGACTCGACCCGGATGGGCTGCAGCCGAGCCACGGCAGCAGGGCGAGCGAGATTGCGAGGACGAAACCTGAACGATGGCGAAGGGGTTGCTGTGCCATGTCCCCACCTACGGCTGTGGGCGCGCCATCGGATGTAACCCCGGGCCCCACGGTCGAGCCCGATCGCACAAAAACACGGCAATTTTTTGCGATCCCGCGCGGGAGGTAGCTCAATCGTAACGATGATGGAACAGGCAGACGTCCCGACGGCGACGGGTCCCGAACTCCCGGTCGTGCCGCCGCGGTTGGTGCTTTCGGACGAGGTGCGCGCATCGCTGGCGGCGGTTCGCGTCGCGCAGGAGGCGGCCCGCGTGCGGGCGCGCCGGCAGACGGTGCAGACGCGCTTCTGGTTCGCGACGTCGGTGGCGGCCGCCGCGGCGATCGCCTTCGCGTTCGCTCCGCGGGTCGCGCGCTGGCGGCACGGACGGGCCCAGCCGCCCGTGGTGGCGCACGCTGTCGCGCAGGCGGCGCCGCTCGCCTCGCCCGCGCCGCGCGCGCTGCTGGCGAGCGCCGCCCCGAAGGCGTACGAAGCGCCGCCGGCCGTCGCGGCGCAGCCCGCCGGCGCCGCTGTTCCGACGCAGCCGGAGCCGGCGCGCGAGGCCGGGGGAACGGACAGGGCGTGCGACACGGCGCTGATTCGAAGCGCGCCCTGGCGCCTCTCGGCGGAGGCGTGCGCGCGCGCGTTCGAGGCGGATCCCGACAACGCCGCCCTCGCCCTCGCCGTCGCCCAGGCCACGCACGCGCGCGGCCACCTCGCCGACGCCGCCCTCTGGGCGCGGCGCGCGCTCGCCCTCGACGCGAACGCCGCCGAGGCCTACGTGCTGATCGCGCGCGCCGAGATGAAGGACGACCACGCCGAGGAGGCCCGCGCGGCCTACGAGCACTACCTCCAGCTCGCGCCGCGCGGCTGGCACAAGGCCGAGGCGCGGTCGGCGCTCGAACGCCTGCGCTAGGGGACGTGAACGATGACGTCGCCGAACTGGCGCTGAGACGGGTCGGCGTCCTTGCAGGCGACGCCGCCGCCGACGTCGTGGTCGCCCTGATCGAACAGGATCTGCACGTCGCGCGTGTTCGGGTAGGTGACGATCGCTTCGGGCGCCGACAGCGACGGCGCGCCGGTGATGTCGCTGACCGCGACGGGCGCGTCGGCCCGCGCGCCTGACCAGCGGAACAGGCGGAAGGGGCCGGCCGAATCGTCGAGCGGGCCCGCGATCAGCAGCACCGCCGCGTGCAGCGGCGACCACGCCATGCCGCGGATCCCGAGGCCGCCGAGATCGAGCTGCGCCGCCTCGCCAAACTGCGCGGTCGCGCCCGTCAGGACGGCGTCAGCGTTCAGCAGCGACACGACGATCGCCTTGCCGCCCGGGATCGGGCCGCGGAACCCGATCAGGAGCTGATTCGGGCGCGCGGCGGTCGGCGCCCAGGCGAGGCCTTCGATGTTGGTGCCGCCCGCCAGCGGCGCCAGGTTCGGGTCGGTCGCCTTGTCGAGGCTCGAGGCGGCGGTGAGCGCGGCGATCACCGTCGTGTCGGGCGCCGCCCAGTTGCCGGCGACCAGCATCTGATCGAGCAGCGCGGTCGTGTAACCGGGCACGGTCAGCGTCGGGCTGGAGGCCGTGCCGCCGACGTCCATCGCGAAGAAGCGGTAGCGCGCCCGTTCCAGCTTGCCCTTCTTGCTGCGGCCGTGCGAGCCGAGGGCGTAGACGCGGTTGCCGACGCGGGCGGCGTCCTCGAGGTCCGCCTCGTCGCCGGTCGAGAGGCCGAGCATCGCGCTGACGTCGATCGTCGCCAGCGGCACGGCGCTGGCGCCGCGCGTGTAGACGCGCATGCCCTGCTCCTCGTCGTTGCCGTCCAGGAAGTGCGTCGCGTCGAGCATCACCGCCAGCGAGCCGTCGCAGGTCTGCAGGTAGCTGCCGGCGGTCGGGTCGAGCGTGGTCTCGCCGCCCGCGCCGCCGCCGCCCGCCGCACCCGCCGCGCCGCCGGCCGCGCCCGCCGCGCCGCCCGTACCTGCTGCGCCGCCGCCGCGGCCGCCGTTCGAGCCGGCTGCGCCACCACCGCTCGCCGCGCCGGCTGCGCCACCGGTCGATCCCGCCGCCCCTCCGGCCCCGGACGTTCCGCCGTTGCCCGCGCCCGACATCCCGGAGCTGCCACCCGCGCCCAAGGTCCCGCCGCCACCCGAGGTCCCGCCGGCGCTGCCACCGGCGCCCGTCGTTCCGCCGGTGCCGCGGCCGCCCGCGCCGCCGTCCCCGCCCGCGCCGCCTCCCCCGCGGGCGCCGGCACCGCCGCGGCCCGATCCCGGGGCCGTGCCGCTGGCGCCGCCGCACGCGCCCGCGCCGGCGATCGCGCACGCGAGCACGAACGGCAGGCCTCGGTCCCGCAGACTTCGCTTGTGGCTGGCGCGCATGGTGAAGGGGGGCCGCAACGCCGTCCGACCGGCCACACCGACGACCGTGGCCACCCCATCTTATCGGAAGCCGGCGGTCGTGATAAAGGTCGACCGGAACCGCCCGGAATCAGGGCCCTCCTGGGCGGCTGGCGGGGATCGCTTTGTCGGCCGGCGGGAATTCAAGGGCCCCGGGGGTTCTCCATGCGCTCGATGGTGTTGTTGCGTCTCCCTGTCGCCGCCGCCTGCCTCTTGCTCGGTGCCTGCGCCGCCGGCGTGAAGTCTCCGTCCCTCGCCGGTACGGGCGGGACCAGCGGCGCCGACGCCGCGGTCGGACCCGCCACGCAGGACGGGCCGTCGTTCGATTTCCCGACCAGCGCGGACCTCGTGATCCCGCCGCAGCACTCCGTCTGCGGTGACGGTGTCCGCAGCCAGGACGAGGCCTGCGACGACGGCAACAACACGGCCGGCGACGGCTGCGCCGCCGACTGCCTGACCGTGGACCCCGGGTTTTCCTGTACCCCTGCCGGGCAGGCCTGCCACCGCATCGCCCGCTGCGGCGACGGCGTCGCCGTGCTGCCCGAGCTGTGCGACGACGGCAACGTGACCGCCGGGGACGGCTGCTCCGACACCTGCAAGATCGAGCTCGGGTGGAAGTGCAGCGGCAGCCCGAGCCAGTGCTCGCACACCACCTGCGGCGACAAGAAGGTCGAGGGCGCCGAGGGGTGCGACGACGGCAACGCGCTCCCGTTCGACGGCTGCTCGGCCGACTGCCAGAACGAGCCCGACTGCAAGACCGGCTCGTGCATGTCCCGCTGCGGGGACGGCATCGTCGTCCACGAGGACTGCGACGACGGCAACAACGTCGACGGCGACGGCTGCTCCGCCGACTGCAAGATCGAGCCGGGGTTCATGTGCAAGCAGCCGGCGCTGGGCGACACGATGCTGGTGCCGGCCGCCTACCGCGATTTCCGCGCCAAGATGCCGGCCGACTTCGAGCCGGGCGCGACGGGACGGACGATGCCGCTCACCGGGATGGTGATGGCGAACCTCGACGCCGACGGCAAGCCCGTCTACGTCGGCAACGTCGCCAACAGCTACGTCACGTCGGCGACGACCTTCGCGGAGTGGTACCGCGACACGCCGAGCGTGAACCACACGACGGCCGGCAAGCTGAAGCTGTGCAGCAACGGCAAGGGCGCGTACGTGAACCGCTACGGCGCCAACTGCGAACAGTGGATCGTCACCGCGCCCGCCTACTACTGCGGCAACGTCGGCGAGGAGAAGATGGACCCGACGACGGGCGACCCCATTCCGTGCACGTCGCGCTTCGGGACCACCGATTGCGACAAGATGGACGCGATGGGGCTGACGCGGGTGTCGTGCACGGTGAATGGCGCCAGCTACGTCGCGACCTACCAGACCGCCATGCTCGACGGCACGCCCCTGTTCTTCCCGGTCGACGGCGACACCTTCACGCCCGCGTCCGAGCGGGTCAGCGCGACCCTCGCGCCGCCCTACGACGCCAACTACTCGGCCGAGGCGGGGATGCCGAAGCACAACTTCAGCTTCACCAGCGAGGTCCGCTACTGGTTCCAGTACGACTCGACCAAGATGTACACGCTGGACTTCACCGGCGACGACGACGTCTGGGTGTTCATCAACCGCAAGCTGGCCGTCGATCTCGGCGGCATCCACACGCCGGTCCAGGGCTCGGTGACGTTCGGCGGCGCCGGCCGGCCCGCGATGTTCGGCCTGACGAGCGGCAACGTCTACGAGATCGCCGTGTTCCAGGCCGAGCGCCAGACCAACGGATCGTCGTACCGGCTGACGCTGAGCGGGTTCAACGCCGCCCCGAGCCAGTGCAGCCCCGTCTGCGGCGACGGCATCCTGGGCATCGGCGAGGAGTGCGACGACGGCAAGAACGCCGGCGGCTACGGCCAGTGCGCGCCGGGCTGCAAGCTGGGCGAGTACTGCGGCGACGGCGTCGTCCAGCCCGACTACGAGGACTGCGACGACGGCGTGAACATCGGCAAGCCGTGCCCGTCGGGGTGCAAGCGGTTGATCGTCAACTAGCCTCCGGAGGGAAGGTCCGCCCGACGGATGTCGGGGCGCGGGGGATCTGGTCCGGCCGCTGAGCCGAATTCACCCTGACCGGCCCTCTGTTCCGGAAAGAGGATCGGAACGATGGCTGCTCTCTCCTGGCTGGCGCTCGTGATGGCCGCGGCCGGCGTCGCCCCGGCGGGCGCGCCGCCGGTGCGGCTGGCCCCCGTCACCTGTCCCGGAATTCCCGACGCCGACGTGCGCGCGGCGCTGCGGGTCGAGCTCCGGGATCGGCTGGTCCGCGAGACGGCGCCGGCGCCGCCCGACTTCGCGCTGGTCTCGGTCGCGTGCCATGGCGACGAGGCCGACCTGCTGGCCGATCTCATCCCCAACAACATGACCATGCAGATCACGAACCAGTCCAGCGGCGCCAGCGTCTCCCTCAGCTTCGCGAACACCGACGGCGGCGGCGCCAACGGCCCCAGCGAGAAGAGCCGCGGCGTGACCTTCTTGACCAACCAGGGCTGCAATTGAGCTGACGAGAACGCGTCGTCGAATCAGGGCGATGGCGGCGGGGCCGGGGGCGCGCCGGGCGCCGGCGCGGCGCCGGGCGCGGGCGGAGGGGCGACGGTGCGCATGTACTCGTCGATGACGTCGCGGACCCTGGCGTCCTTGAGCACGACCGAGATCTCGATGCGGCGGTTCTGCTCGTACGCCGCCTCGGTCTTGGCGGGGTTGACGGGGCGGAACTCGGAGTAGGCCGACGACGCGAAGTAGGCGCCGTAGGACTGTTCGAGCGCGCGGTTGGCCTCGAACATGTAGTCCAGCACGGCGTCGGCGCGCTTGGCCGAGAGCTCGCGGTTGTAGGACGATGTCCCGCGCTCGTCGGTGTGGCCCTGCACCAGGATCACATCGACGTTCTCGCGCACCGCCGCATCGCCGAGCACGCGCGCAAACGCCCGCGCCAGCGTCGCCAGCAGGCGCTTGCCTTCGGGCTTGATGGTGTAGGAGTTGTACTCGAAGACCAGGCTCTCGTTGATGCGGATGTTCCCGTTGTCGGCGACGGCGACGCGCGGGGCGCCGGCAGCGCCTGCTGCGCCTGGCACGTCCGCGCCCAGCTCGCCCTCCAGCGAGCTCTTCACCTTGTTCAGCACGTCCACGCGCAGGACG
>DATBHU010000513.1:0-4090 GCA_036557265.1 Polyangia bacterium | reverse complement strand
CCGTCGTGCACGCGCCGGTCGCCCGCCGTCGCCGCCGCGGCGATCGCCCCCCGGAGCGCGGCGCAGGTCGGCTCCGCGAAGCCGACGTGCCCGACCACGCCGGCGCCGAAGAACGTCGCGGCGCGCCCCCAGGTCTTGTCGATGAACTGATCCGGCAGCACGAACTGCCCGGGCGCCAAGCCCTCGCGCAGCGAGCCGACCGCGGAGACCGACAGCACGCGCTCCGCCCCCAGCGTCTTCAGGGCGAAGACGTTGGCGCGGTAGTTGATCTCCGACGGCGAGAAGCGGTGTCCGCGCCCGTGGCGGGGCAGGAACAGCAGGCGCGCGGTCCCGACCCGGCCGCTGGTGATGGGCGCCGAGGGCGGCCCGAACGGCGTGGAGATCTCCTCCTCGCGGCGCTCCTGGAGCCCGTCGAAATCGTAGAGGCCACTGCCGCCGAGGACGCCGAGTATCATAGCGACGCTGGCGGATCCCTATCATGGAATCGCCCCCCTACGACATCATCGAATATCTGGTGGCGCACGGCGCCTACGTCGAGGCGGCCCGCATCGCGGCCGACCGCGGCGAGCTGCGACGCGCGATCGGCCTCTACGAGCGGGTCTGGCGCTTCGTCGACGCGCTGCCGCTGGCGGTGGCGCTGGGCGATCGCGGCCTGGCGGTCCGCCTGGCGCTGGACGCCAACCTGCCCGGGCGCGCCACCGAGATCGCGGACGCCGCCGGCGGCGCGGCCGAGCTGACCGCGGTCGCCGACGCGTTCGCGGACCGCGGGCGCTTCTTCGAGGCCGGCCGCACCGCCGAACGCGCCGGCGCCTGGCAGCGCGCCGCGGCGCTCTACCGCCGGGCCAGCGCCCCGCTCGACGAGGCGCGCGCCCGCGTGCGCGCCGGCGAGCTGCGTGAGGCGGGGCTGCTCTACGAACGGCTGATCGCGCAGGGGAGCAGCGACGAGGCGGCGTCGGCGCGCCTGGCGCTGGGACGCTTGCTGAACCGGCTCGGGCGTCACGAGGAAGCGGCCCGTTATCTACAAGTTGCCGCGCGGACCGCCGCGTTGCGGACGGCGGCGCTGCGCGCGCTGTGCGCGCCCCTGGTCGCGCTCGGGTTCCACGGCGCCGCCACCGAAGTGGTCGAGCGCCTGCGCAAGGATCAGCCGGCGCTGCCGCGCGCGCCCGAGGAGCTGATCGCCCTCGAGGAGGCGGAGGAGGCCGTCGCCGTCGGCGATTCGCTGCTGCCCGCCAAGCGCGAGCGCGGTCCGGCCACCGGCGTCGCGCGCCGCTTCGAGCTGCAACGCCTGCTGGGCGGCGGCGCCACCGGACGCGTCTACGAGGCGGTCGACACGCTGCTCGGAATTCCGGTCGCGCTGAAGATGCTCCAGCTGGGCGGCGCGCCCGGCGATCCGGAGCGCCAGGCGTACCTGCGCTTCGCCCGCGAGGCGGAGGCGGCCGGACGGCTGCGCCACCCCAACATCGTCACGCTGTATGACGCGCAGGCGTCGTCCGGGCTGTTCGTGTTCGAGCTGATGGCGGGCGGCACGCTCTCCGAGCGGCTGGCGACCAGCGGTCCGCTGGCCCCGGCGGCGGGGCGGCGGCTGGCGCTGGACCTGCTGGCGGCCCTCGGCGCGGCCCACGAGCGCGGCATCGTCCACCGCGACGTCAAGCCGGCCAACGTCTTCTTCGACGCCGCCGGCAACGCCAAGCTGGGAGACTTCGGCGGCGCGCACCTGGCGGACTTCGGCCAGACGCAGTCGGGCGGCTTCCTCGGCACGCTCGCGTACATGTCGCCCGAGCAGATCAGCAGCGCCCCGATCGGCGCCGCGGCCGATCTGTACGCGCTGGGCGCGACGCTGTTCGAGGCGCTGACGGGCCGGCCGCCGTTCCTCGGTCCCGATCTGGTGGGCCAGCACCTGGGCGAGGCCCCGCCGGCGGCGACGTCGCTGCGCGCCACCCTGGACGCGGCGCACGACCTGACGCTGCGGCGCGCGCTCGCGAAGGCGCCCGCCGATCGCTTCGGCTCGGCCGCCGAGATGGCGGAGGCGGTCGCGGCCTGGCCGGTGGAGGCCGCCGCCGTCCCGCTGGCCATCGCCGCCGGCGACGCCAGCGAGCGCCTCGCCGCGCTGCCGCTGGCGCCGCAGCCGGGCGACGAGGAGCGCGAGCTCTGGCACTCGGACGACGCACGGCTGGCGTTGCGGCGCGACGCCCGCACCGCGCGCAACATCCTGATCGAGGAGCGCGCCCAGCCCCTCGACGAGGGCGGGCTGGATCGCCTGCGCCGGATCGCGGCGGCGGGCGGCCCGTTCGTCCAGCGCGTCCTGCGCCTGTCCGAGGATCGCCGATCGATCTGGTACGAGGCGATCGCCGGCGAGCCCGTGGCGCTCGACGACATCTCGGCCGACGAGCGCCGGCGTCTCGGCGACGCCATGGCGCGGCTGCCCGCCGGCGCCGCCCGCCTCGTCGCGCGCACGCCGGCGGGCCCGGTGGTGCTGATCGCCCCCGAACGACCGCCGGGTTAGCGGCCCTCAGTCGGTGAACAGCTGGGTGACGAACAGCGGCCGCGTGCCGGAGACGGCCGCGCCGAACACGACGCCGACCCCGACGCGCCGCGGGCGCGGATCGACGATGTTCGCGCGATGTCCGGGGCTGGTCATGAAGCCCTGCTCCGCCTCGTCGGCCGTGTAGCCGCGGCCGACGTTCTCCGAGATGAAGCCGGGCGTCAGCCCCGCGCGGTGCACCCGCTCTACGGTGTTGCCGGTGCGCGGTGACACGTGACCGACGAAGTCGTGGTCGACCATGTCCTGCGTGTGGGCGCGGGCGATCGCCGTCAGCCGGGCGTCGACGACCACCGGCGCGACGCCCGCCCGCTGCCGGTCGCGGTTGATGAGCGCGAGGATCTGCGCCTCCGCCTCGTCGGTGGTCACCGCCACGGCCCGGACGCCGGCCCCGCGCGGCGTGGTCGCGGCGGGCGCGACGCCGCAATACACGGGGAAGTTCGCCAGCACGGCGCTGCCGGTCGGCCCGGACGCCACGATCTCGACCTGATAACGCCCGTCGGCCGCGCAGCGCAGCTCGCCGCGCACGACGCCGCCGCGCAGGACCGGCGTCTGTTCGGCCACGCCGCCGCCCGGCCCCGTGATGGCGACCTCCGGCTTCGTGTAGCCGGGCGCGATGCGGGCCACGATCTCGGCGCGTCCGCCGGGCGGCAGCCGCCGCGGCACCGGCTTCAGCAACGTCACGCGCACCTCCTGCAGGCCGACCACGATGTAGATCGTGTCGGCCGATCGGTCGATGCCGATGCCGGCCCGCCCCTTGCCCGCCGCGCGCAGCATCTCCGTCAGCTCGCCGCGCGCCCGCGCGCTGATCTCGACGCTCCCGCCCAGCGGCGCGGCCGCCATCAGGATGTGCGGCGACGGATCGATCAAA
Source organism: Polyangia bacterium (assembly GCA_036557265.1). Classification (GTDB taxonomy): domain Bacteria; phylum Myxococcota_A; class Polyangia; order Fen-1088; family Fen-1088; genus JADGRB01. Next base: position 680 of record DATBHU010000513.1, on the reverse strand, counting down.
CCGTAGTGACCGAGCAGGAACTCGAGCACGTCGAGGGCCGGCAGCTGGTTGTCGTGGATGTGGCGCGCCAGATCGGTCATCGCCCAGTCCAGGCGCGCGTCCTCGGCCGGGACCGGCACGCGCAGCTTGCCGGCGGCGGCCCGCACCTCGGCGAGCAGCGATCGCCGGACCGGATCGCGCGGCGGCTGGCGGCGGCCGTCAGCCGCGGCCGTCGGCGCGTACCGCTTCGCCCCCTTGCCGGCGGGGGGAAACCCTCCCCCGCTCTCTTTCGCCACGTCCGCTGCTTGCGCGGATCCCGCCGCGGTAGGCGACGGCGCGGGTGCGGCGGGCGGCGCGGACGCGGGCCGCGCCGCCGCGGGCGGCCCGGACGCGGGCGCCGCCGCCGTGGACGCGCATGCCGCCAGCAGAGCGGCGGCGAGCAGGATGCGACGCCTCACGCCGACCCTTTGAAATCGTTTGCCCTCGCCCCGCGAAGCGGGGAGAGGGTCAGGGAGAGGGGTCGCCTTTCACCGCGGGCGCCCTCGCCCGCCGCGCCTACGGCTCGTCGGCCTCTCCCCCTGACGGGGGCGAGGCCAAGATCTCCGTCGGTCTGCATACGCGATTCGTCGGGATCCGAGGGAGATGAGGTCCCGCGGCCGGGACCTTCGGGTTCACTTCTTCTTGCTGGCGCCGCCGCTCTT
>DATBHU010000512.1:0-7505 GCA_036557265.1 Polyangia bacterium | reverse complement strand
ATTAAGGCGTCGGCGTCATTGCTTGACCGGGGCCAGGAGGGGGGCTATCAGCAACGGCTCACGATGTACCGCTCAGGGGACCACAACCGCGGCTCTTGGCTTCCGACAAGAGCGGCGATGCCCCTCCCGACGCCGCTCCGCACCGTCAATCGCGCCCTTCTAAATGAAGAGGGCTTTCCGGCCGAGTTGGCCTCGATGGCTCAGCCGGTCAGCGCTCTCTGGTACGTCGGGCGTCTGCCGCGGCGGGACGATCGCGGTCTGGCGGTGGTGGGCGCGCGCGCGGCGTCGACGGCCGGCTGCCGGCTGGCCCGCGAGCTGGCGGCCGTGGCGGCGCGGCAGGGGTTCACCGTCGTGTCTGGCGGCGCGCTCGGGATCGACGCGGCCGCCCATCGCGGCGCGCTCGACGCGGGCGCGCCCACGTTCGCCGTGCTCGGCTGCGGGGTCGACGTCATCTATCCCGACCGTCACGCGTCCCTGTACGCGGAGATCGCGGTCGCGGGGGGCTTGCTGTCCGAGTACGCGCCGGGGACGCCGCCGTTCTTCCACAACTTCCCCAAGCGGAACCGGATCATTGCGGCCCTCGCAGAGACGGTGCTGGTCGTGGAGGCGGGTTTCGCGTCCGGCGCCCTGATCACCGCCCGGGATGCGAAGGCCCAGCGGCGCAAGCTGCTCGCGGTCCCCGGCACGCCCGGCACGGACAATCTGATCGCGACCGGGGTGGCGCAGGCCGTCCGTGACGCCGCGGATCTCGCGGCCGTGCTGGCGGGTGGCGACCCGCGGGCCCGCGAGGTTCCGGCCCGCTTCGCGCCGCTCGTGGCCGAGCTGGCCGCGGGTGAGCTCCGTCCCGCGCAGCTGGCGCGCCGGCTGGGCTTGCCACTGGGCGAAGCGATGGCCTTGATCGCAGAAGCTGAGCTCGACGGGTGGGTTTGTCGTCGCCCCGGCGGCTCCCTGGCATCTATGGAGAGAACGCGTGGCAACTAAGAAGGCGACGGCCGCGAAGGTCGATAGGGCCGACAAGGCCGCCAAGCTCGACAAGCCCGAGAAGGCCGAGAAGCCCGAAAAGCCGGCGAAGGCTGCGCGGACGGTGAAGCCCGCCGCCAAGCTGGTCGAAGTCAAGGGCGCCACCAAGGCGAAGGCCCCGAAGGCCAAGGTGTCTGCCAAGGCGCGCGAGGCGGCGCCGGCGGCCCGGGCCCGCCACGCCAACGACAACGCGCTGGTGATCGTCGAGTCGCCGGCCAAGGCGAAGACGATCAAGAAGTACCTGGGTCGTGGCTACGTCGTGAAGGCGTCGGTCGGCCACGTCAAGGATCTGCCCCGCAAGAAGATGGGCATCGACGTCAAGCACGGCTTCCGGCCCGAGTACGTCGTCATCGAGAAGAAAGAGAAGGTCCTCTCGGAGATCAAGGAGGCGGCGGCGCAGGTGGGCAAGGTGCTGCTGGCGCCCGACCCCGACCGCGAGGGTGAGGCGATCGCCTGGCACATCGCGGAGGAGATCCGCGACACGAACCCGAACATCCAGCGCGTGCTGTTCAACGAGATCACCAAGAAGGCGGTCAACGAGGCGATCGGGAAGCCGCTGGCGCTGGACCAGAAGAAGTTCGAATCGCAGCAGGCGCGCCGGATCCTCGACCGGCTGGTCGGTTACGAGATCAGCCCGGTGCTGTGGACGAAGGTCCAGCGCGGTCTGTCGGCCGGGCGCGTGCAGTCGGTCGCGGTGCGGCTGGTCGCCGAGCGCGAGGACGAGATCAAGGCGTTCATCCCGCAGGAGTACTGGACGGTCGAGGCGACCGTCGAGGGGCCGACCCCGCCGCCGTTCACGGTCAAGGGGACGAAGCTCGACGGCAAGAAGCTGGAGCTGGTCCACGAGGGCCAGGCGCGCGAGTTCGTCGACGTGGTGCGCGCAGCGGCGCTGAAGATCGCGTCGGTCGAGCGCAAGGAGCGGCGCAAGAACGCGCCACCGCCGTTCATCACGTCGAAGCTGCAGCAGGAGGCGTCGAGCAAGCTGCGCTTCTCGCCTAAGCGGACGATGGGCCTCGCCCAGCGCCTGTACGAAGGCGTCGAGATGGGCGAGGACGGCCTGGTCGGTGTGATCACGTACATGCGTACCGACTCGACGCGCATCTCCGACGACGCGCTCACCGAGGTGCGCGCGTTCATCAGCGGCAAGTACGGCGAGACGTTCCTGCCGGCGGAGCCGGTCGTGTTCAAGACCAAGAAGGGCGCGCAGGACGCCCACGAGGCGATCCGGCCGACCAGCCTGAAGTACGACCCGGAGACCGTGCGCGGGCTGTGGGCAGGCGGCAAGGGCGGCGGGCGCGACGAGCGCGCGTCGGAAGATCTGCTCAAGCTCTACACTCTGATCTGGAACCGCTTCGTGGCGTGCCAGATGGTGCCGGCGGTGTTCGACCAGACGACCATCGACGTCGCGGCGGACCGCGCCGAGCTGCGCGCCACCGGCCAGGTGATCAAGTTCCCAGGCTTCCTGTCCGTCTACGCGGAGACCGTCGAAGATGCGGTCAACGAGGACGAGACGGGCGCGTCGCTGCCCGACGTGAAGGAGGGCGACGAGGTGAAGCTCGTCGAGATCAAGCCGGAGCAGCACTTCACGCAGCCGCCGCCGCGCTTCTCGGAGGCGACGCTGGTCAAGGAGCTGGAGGAGAAGGGGATCGGGCGGCCGTCGACGTACGCGGCCATCCTGTCGACCATCCAGGACCGCAAATACGTCGAGAAGAAGGAGGCGCGCCTGCACCCGACGGAGCTGGGCGTGATGGTCAACGGGTTGCTCGTGAAGAGCTTCCCGGAGATCGTCAGCACCGACTTCACCGCGCAGATGGAGGAGCAGCTGGACCTCGTCGAGGAGGGCGAGGCGAACTGGGTCAAGCTGCTGGGCGACTTCTACAAGCCGTTCAAGGTCGATCTCGAGAAGGCCAAGGTCGAGATGCGCAACCTGAAGGCCGAGGAGAAGCCAACCGACGAGGTTTGCGAGAAGTGCGGCAAGCCGATGGTCATCAAGTGGGGCCGCAACGGCCACTTCCTCGCGTGCACCGGCTATCCCGAGTGCCGCAACACCAAGGAGTTCGTGCGCAACGCCGACGGCAGCCTGACCGTGGTGCCGTCGACGCGGCCGTCGGATCAGATCTGCCCGACGTGCGGCGCGCCGATGGTGATCAAGCGCGGGCGCTTCGGCGAGTTCCTGGCGTGCTCGAAGTACCCCGAGTGCAAGACCACCAGCCCGCTGTCGATCGGCGTCGACTGCCCGAAGCCGGACTGCGGCGGCTACCTGACCGAGAAGCGGTCGCGACGCGGCAAGGTGTTCTACGGCTGCTCGAACTACTCGCGCACCAAGTGCGACTTCGTGTCGTGGGATCGCCCGCTGCCACAGCCGTGCCCGAAGTGCGGCGCGAAGTTCGTCGTCCAGAAGGTGAGCAAGTCGGGCACGCGCATCCGCTGCGTCAACGAGGGCTGCGACTACGCCTTCGATCCCGAGACGAACGAGCCGGTCCCGACCGACACCGCCGCTCCCGAGAGCACGCCCCCCGCCGCCGACACCTCCGGTAGCACCCCCGCCTGATCCGCTCCGCTCCGGATCCCCTCGCCCCGCGCAGCGGGGAGAGGGTTAGGGAGAGGGGCCGGCCTCGATCAGCTCAGTAGCTGACCCTCACGAGATCCCCCCAGGCCTGGCGGCGCACGACCCGGTTTCCCGACCATTTGTCCGTCTGGTCGGCGATCCGCACCGCCTCGGCCAGCGCGAAGCGCGCCGCCTCGACGTCGCCCCGGCGCAGAAAGCACCATCCCTTTCCGTACAGGGCATACGCCTGCATGAAGAAGTCCTTGCTGTCGTCGACCGCCGAGTACCAGGCGAGCGCCGCCGCGAGCTCCTGGCGAGAGAACAGGTAGTCCGCGTACATGGCGTCGACCTTCGGGACGTAGCGTGAGGTCGGGTGTTCCGCGTGGAGGCGATCGACGTACGGACGCGCGCTCTCGCCGTCCTCGGCCGCCAGATGCAACCTGGCGAGCTCGAACAGGACGGCGTCGATGCGGTCATAGCCTCGAAACGAGAGCGCGGCGTGTAGCGCGTCGAGCGCCTCGGAGAAGTACGCCTGATGCCGCTGGTGGGAGATGTTGAACCCTTCGATGGAGTGCTCCCACCACCAGGCGCTGGCCTCGCCGACGCGAAACCAGAGATCGGGCTTCTGCGGGTCGTCGTCCGGCGTCAGCGCGATCAGCCGGCGGAGCTTGGCGACCTTGCCGTCGCCTGGTTCCCAGGTCGCGCCGCCGCCGATGATCAACTGAGCCGATACGCGCGGCCCCAGACGGACGAAGCGCGCGAAGTGCTCGTTGCGCGCCGCCGTCGGCGCCCATCCGTAGAGCACGAGGGCGACGGCCGCGATCGCCCCTGCCACGGTGCTCACCCGACCGCGCCGCGCACCAGCGTCGCGACCGCCTCGACGTGCTTCGTCTGCGGGAACATGTCGAACGGCTGCACGCGCAGGCAGGTGTAGCCGGCCGCCGCCAGCACGCCGACGTCGCGCGCCTGCGTCTCCGGGTTGCACGACACGTAGACGACCGCGCGCGGGGCGAACCCCGCCAGCTGCGCCAGGAAGGCGTCGCCGCACCCCTTGCGCGGCGGGTCGACGATGACGGCGGCGTCGGCGCCCGCGAACGGGACGGCGGCGAACACCGCGCCCGCGTCGGCGGCGATGAACTCGCAGTTCGCGCGGCCGTTGCGGGCGGCGTTGTCGCGCGCCCAGCCGACGGCGCTGGCGCTCACCTCGACGCCCACGACGCGCTCGAAGCGCGGCGCCGCCGCCAGCCCGAGCAGCCCGCTGCCGCAGTAGGCGTCGACCAGGAAGCGCGCGCCGCCGGCCGCCGCCTCGCGCGCGACGTGTTCGACCAGGCGGGGCAGCAGGAACGGGTTGTTCTGGAAGAAATCGCCGGCCAGGAACTGCAGGTCGAGGTCGCCGACCTTTTCGGTCACCACCGCGCGCGGATCGACGGTGACGCCCGACGCCGCCTCGCGCACCAGCAGCGTCGCCCCGCGCCGGTAGCTGCCCCAGCGGGCCCGCACCTCGGCGCGCAGCTCGGCGAGCCGCGCGTTCACGGCCGGTGTCGCGATCGGGCAGGCGGCGACGTCGACGGTGATGCGGCGGTCGCCCCGCAGAAAGCCGATGGCCGGTTCGCGGTCCGGCCGCGGACGCGCAAAGTGCGGCGTCAGCTTCGAGCGGTAGCCGTACGGCGACGGGCACGGAACGCAGGGCGCGACGTCGCCGGCCAGCCCCGCGAACAGCCGGCGAACGCCGTCGGTCTTCAGCGCCAGCTGGTCGTCGTAGGCGAGATGCTGATACTGGCACCCGCCGCAGGCCCCGAACAGCGGACAGACGGGGGCGACCCCTGGTTCGGGGGCGGCGTCCGCGTCGATTCCCGGGGCGGCGGCCATCGTTCACGAATCTTAACAGCCCACGATTCGCGGAGGGCCCGCCGCTGCGCTACGATCGCGTCGCCATGGATGAAGCGCTCGCGGCGTTCCGCCAGTACCTGACGGCGGAGAAGCGCGCGTCGGCGCACACCCAGCGCGCCTACCTGCACGATCTCGACGAGCTGCGCGCCCACGCGACCCGCACGCTGGGGCACGCGCCGGCGCTCGACGAGCTTGACGTCGTCGTCTGCCGCTCCTACCTTGCGTCGCTTCATGGGGCCAACGACGCCGTGACCATCGGACGGAAGCTGTCGTCGTTGCGCGCGTTCTTCCGGCTGGCGGTGCGCCGCCGGCTGGTGCGTTCCAGCCCGGTGGCGGCGCTGCGCGCGCCCAAGCGCGCCAAGCGGCTGCCGGCGTTCCTCGGCAAGGAGGACGTGGGCCGCCTGCTCGACGGCAAGGGGCCGCGCCCCGACGCGACGCCCGACCAGCTGGCGCTCGAAGCGGCGCTGTTCGAGGTGATCTACGCGGCGGGCCTGCGCGTCTCCGAGGCGTGCGGTCTGGACGTCGGCGACGTCGAGCTGGACGGCGGCAACGCCTATGTCCGCGTGCGCCAGGGCAAGGGGCGCAAGGATCGCGTGGTCCCGATCGGCGGCAAGGCGCGCGCGGCGCTGGACGACTGGGCGGCGCATCGGCCCGGGCGGCTCGCGGCGGCGGCCGCTGCCACCGGGAAGGGGCGGGGTCGGGCGGCGTCCGCCGGCGCGGCGCTGTTCACCAGCCGGCGCGGCCTGCGTCTCGGTCCGCGGGCGGTGCGGCGGCTGCTCACGCGCCGCGAGCAGGTGACGGGGACGCCGCGCGTCTCTCCCCACGCCCTGCGCCACAGCTTCGCGACCCACCTGCTCGGCGAGGGAGCTGACCTGCGCGCGATCCAGGAGATGCTCGGTCACGCCAGCCTCCGGACCACGCAGCGCTACGCGCACGTCGACATCGACCATCTGATGGCGGTCTACGACAAGGCCCATCCGAGGGCGAAGGTCTCATGAGAGAGAAGATTCGTTCGACGACGGTTCTGGCCGTGCGCCGCGACGGGCACGTCGTGATCGGCGGCGACGGCCAGGTGACGATGGGCAACACCGTCGTCAAAGGGTCGGCGCGCAAGATCAGGCGCCTGGGCAGCGACGGCAAGGTCCTGGCCGGCTTCGCGGGCAGCGCGGCCGACGGTCTGACGCTGTTCGAGAAGTTCGAGGCGCGGCTCAAGGAGCTCAACGGCAACCTCGCGCGCGCGGCGGTCGAGCTGGCCAAGGACTGGCGGACCGATCGGGTGCTGCGCCGGCTGGAGGCGCTGCTGCTGGTCGCCGACAGGGAGAAGACGCTGCTGCTGTCGGGCACCGGCGACGTGATCGAACCCGACGTCGACGCGGCAGCGGTCGGTTCGGGCGGACCTTACGCGCTCGCGGCGGCGCGCGCGCTGCTGGGCGCGACCAAGCTGCCGGCGCGCGAGATCGCCGAGCGGTCGCTGGCCATCGCGGGCGAGATCTGCATCTACACGAACGGGGTGCTGGTGTTCGAGGAGATCGGGCCATGACCACGACGCCGACCGGCGGCGCGCCGAGCCGCCGCCCGCAGGACCTGACCCCGCGCGCGATCGTCGAGGAGCTGGATCGCTACATCGTCGGCCAGAAGGCGGCCAAGCGGGCGGTGGCGGTCGCGCTGCGAAACCGCTGGCGGCGCCAGCAGGTGCCGCCGCCGATGCGTGACGAGATCGCGCCCAAGAACATCATGCTGATCGGCCCGACCGGCGTGGGCAAGACGGAGATCGCGCGCCGGCTGGCGCGCCTCGCCGGGGCGCCCTTCATCAAGGTCGAGGCCTCGAAGTTCACCGAGGTCGGTTACGTCGGGCGCGACGTCGACTCGATGGTGCGCGACCTGGCCGAGACGGCGGTGTCGATGCTGCGCGAGGAGGAACGCGAGCGTTTGCGGCCGCGGGCGCGCGAGAACGCCGAGGAAAGGCTGCTGGACGTGCTGCTGCCGCCCGCGCCGCGCCAGCGGCCGGTCGCGCCGCCCGGCGCGGCCGGGGCCGGGGCCGTCGTAC
>DATBHU010000511.1:0-11677 GCA_036557265.1 Polyangia bacterium | reverse complement strand
AGGAACAGCACGACGCCGCCGACACCGGTCATGATCGCGAGGAAGAAGCTCCCCAGGACCGGTGAGCTCGACACCATCGACGACAGCTCCTCGCTCCAGTAACGACGCGCCGCGATCATGCTGATGACCGCGAGCCCGATGCTCAGCACGAACGGCACGAGCAGGTAGCGCTTCACCGGGTGCCGGAGCACGTAAAGACCGCCGCGGAAGGGCGCGAAGAGGCCGCGGAAGAACCCCATCGCGGGATTCTAACCCACGATTCACGGGCGGCTGTCACGAAAGGCGTGAAGAAAGACGAGCAACCAAATTGCCTCGTGGCCGATACCGGGCCGAGGAGGTCCCCGATGACGAACCTGAACCTGAACCCGATTTCCGATGCGACGCGCTCGGCGCCGGCGCCCGCGGGCACGGACGGCCGGATGGAGATCGATGCGACGCGCGGCCGCCAGACCCAGCCACCGGCGACGCCGTTTCGATCCGTGCTCGCGGGGGGCGTCTCGCTGTTGATGACCGGCGCGGAGGTCGCCACCCACGTCGTCGGTGGGCCGGTGCTGGCGGCCGCCGTCCACGACGCGCGCGTCGGCGCGACCAACGCGATCGCCGGCGCGGGCCCGGCCGGCGCGGGCGGGACGCTGCCGGCGGCGCCGGCGATGGCGGGCGCGGCGGCCGCGACGGCGGCGACCGGAGGAAACCCCGAGATGGCGGGCATGGAGGCGATGATGCAGCAAGGTCAGATGTCGAACCTCCAGCTGCTGGCGCTGCAGCAGCAGGTGCAGCAGGAGAACCAGCAGTTCACGACCGTCTCGAACGTGATGCGCGCGAAGCACGACACGGCGAAGGCCGCCGTTTCGAACATCCGTGCCTGACGTGCTAAGGTCGGACGCGCGTGGCAGGGAAGGTCAGCGGTCCCGGTAGCGGTCCGCCCGTCGGTGGGCCGGTCGACGACAAGGGGCAAGTCCCATCGGGCGGCCCGGCGGGCGTCGGCGGACCCAAGTTTGCGGACAAGCTGGCGGAGACCAGCCCGGCCAAGGCCGCCGCGGATCCGGCGGCGGCCAGCGCGGCGCGCGGGCTGACCGCTGACATCGCGACCGAGCTCGCGGCCGGGCGCATCGACGCGAAGGCGGCGCTCGATCGCGTGATCGCGCGCGTCGTCGACAAGCAGGTCGGTCCGGGCGCGCCGGCGGCCGTGCGCGAGGCGGTGCGCGCGGCGCTCGAGAGCGCCGTCGCCGACGACCCGCTGCTCGGCGAGAAGATCAAGTCGCTCGGCGGTTGACGACCGAGCGGCGGACCGCTCAGGGGTTGGCGGCTGCGGGCGGGCGCTCGCTGCGCTTGGCGGCGATGGCGTCGCGGAGCTGGGGCGGCAGAAACACGGCGTCGGTGTCGAAGCCCACCAGGGCGTCGATCAGCATGGCGGCGCGCTCCGCGGGCGGGGTCTTGCGGTCCATGATCACGCACCAGACGCCCTTGACCTTGCACAGCCCGCCGCCGCCGGCGGCGTCGCCGGTCATCGTGTCGTAGCGAACCTGGACGCCGAGTTGCGCGGCGGCCTGCTCCAGCGTCTCCGTCATCTGCTCGGGCTTCATCAGTTGTCGTCGTTCCCTTCGCTGTCGGTCTTCTGTTTATGGTTATCGGTTTCGCGGGCCGAGGCCAAGTTTTCCTGCGCCGAACGGTCGAGGTCGATGATCTGCGCGCCACCGACGTAGCTCTTCGTCTCGTAGCGCGTCAACCCGCCCAGCTTGCGCACGATGGCCGCCATCCGGTCCGCCTCGTCGAGGATGGTCTTCACCGCGGCCAGGTGGACGTCGCCCGGATCCAGCTTGCGCAGCAGCACCTGCGCGTAGCCCATCACCGACGTCAGCGGCTGGTTCAGCTCGTGCGCGGCGGCGCCGGCCAGCTCCATCGCGACCACCTGCTTCTGGGACACCTCCAGCTTCTCCTGCGCGCTCGCGAGCCGCTGCTCCATGTGCAGGCGCTCGCGCAGATCCGAGAAGATGCCGACCGTGGCGATCTCGCGCCCCTCGTCGTCGAACACCAGCGCCGCGGAGATCGACACCGGCACCTGCTGCCCGTCCGCCGTGATCAGGTGGCGGCGCACCGGCTCGAGGCGCCCGCCGCCGCCGTGCTCGGCCGAACGGATCAGGCGCATCACCTCGCGCGCGATGCCGGGCGGGTAAAGCTTGCGCACCGACATCCGCCCGATGATCTCGCTGGCGCGGTAACCGCAGATCCGCTCCGCCCCCTGGTTGAACAGCAGGATGGTGCCGCGCATGTTGGCGGCGATGATGCCGTCGACGGTGGAGTTCAGGATGCGGTTCAGGAACTCGCTGGTCCGCCGCAGCTCGCGATCCAGCTCGCGCGCCAGCGTCACGTCGCGGAACGAGAAGATCGCCGTGTCGTGCTCGGACAGGATGCCGATCGACGCGACCGAGACGGTGATGCGATCGCCCGACGTCGTCACCAGCTCGAGGTCGAAGTTGTCGATCGGCTCGCCCGCGATGGCGCGGCCGATCTGACGTTCCAGCGTGGCGCGGAACGGCTCGGGCACGATCTGCACGATCGGCTTTCCGGCCAGGCCGTCGCGCGCGTAGCCGGTCACCTCCTCGGCGGCGCGGTTCAGGTAGAGGACCGCCCCCGAGCCGTCGAGGACGACGATCCCGTCCGAGGCGCTGTCGATGAAGTCGCGGTAGCGTTCGATGGCGCGCACGCGGCGCTCCTCGCGCACGTCCGGCAAGGTGATGCGGCGCGTGCGCTCGCGGATCGGATCCAGCGCGCGCGCGCCGCGCAGCACGATGCCGAGCAGCGACGCGGCCAGCCGCCCCAGGCCGACCATCGATTCGGCGGCCGCGGCGGCGCCGTCGCCCGCGAAGCGCGCCAGCAGCGCGCCGGCCGGCTTGCGCCCGATCATGACCGGGAACACCGCCGACACCTCACCGGACGTCGATGCGGGACCCTCGAAGGGTCCCGCGCCCTCCGCGCCCAGGCGCAGGCGGGCAGAGCCCGCCTGCGCCTCACGCGATCCCTCGGCGCCGCCGGTGATGGTCACCTCGCCCCCCTCCAGCGCGCGCCGGATGTGCGGGTATTGCGTCAGCTGGTAGCGCATGCGGCCGGTGTCGATCTCCTCGCTGTCGGCCACCAGGTAGACGAAGTCCGGATCGGACAGCAGCGCCAGCAGGCTGACCGAGTCGGCGCCGAGCGCCACCGCGACGTGCTCGGCGGCGGCGTGCAACTGGCTCTCGCCGGTGCCGACCGCGAGCACCTGGGCGGCCTTGGCCAGGACGTCGAGGGGCGACCCGTCCTGGTCGGTCACCGGCGCGCTCCCCGCGCCGCCAGCCAGGCGCGGGCCGCGGCCGCCGCCGCGGCGACCACCTCGCGCACCGGGACACGCGCGCGGGCCGCCAGCCGCCGGCACTCCTCGAACTCCGGATGCGCGCCCAGCACCTCGCCGTCGAGCGCGGCGAGCTTCGTGCGCACCTGGCCGTAGCGCGTCGCGATCTTGACGAAAGAGCGCGCGAGCACGACCCGCTCCAGGCGCCGGCGCCGCAGGCCGAGCGTGGTCGAGTTGAGGAAGAAGGCGCGCTCGACGGCGGCCGCGGCCTCGGGCGGCGCCAGGGCGGAGATCTGAACGGCCGGGCGGCCCTTCTTCATCAGGATCGGCGCCGACCAGACGTCGACCGCGCCCGCCTCGGCGAGCGCGTCGTAGAGCGGCGCAACCAGCTCGCCGCTCATGTCGGCGACGTTGGCCTCCAGCAGCACCACCTCGGGCGCGGCCGGGGCGGCCACCGCGCCCAGCGGCTCGCCGAGCATGGCGCGCAGCACGTTGGGACGGTCGTCGAGCTGCTTGCTGCCGGCGCCGTAACCCGCGGCGCGCAGCACCAGCGGGGGCGGCGCGCCGAAGCTGTCGACCACCGCCGCCAGGATGGCCGCGCCGGTGGGCGTGGTCAGCTCGCCGTCGCCGTCGAACATGACCGGGATTCCCGCCAGCAGCTCCGCGGTCGCGGGCGCGGGCACCGGCACCAGCCCGTGCGCGGTGTGCACGTGTCCGCTGCCGATGGCCGGCGGCAGCGATCCGATCGACGCCGGCGCGAGGTGCGCGATGGCGGCGGCGACCCCGACGACGTCGGCGATCGAATCGTAGGCGCCCACCTCGTGAAACGAGACGCGATCGACCTTGGTGCCATGCAGCTTCGCCTCGACCTCGGCGATGCGCGCGAAGATGTCGCCGGCCAGCGCGCGCACGTCGGCGTCCAGGCGGGCCCGCTTCAACAGCCGCTTGATCTCGGCGTAGTCGCGATGCTCGTGCGCGTGCTCCTGATGATCGTGATCGTGGTCGTGATCGTGACCGTGGTCGTGGTCGTGGTCGTGGTCGTGGTGCTCGTGATCGTGTTCCGAATGCGCGTGCGCGTGTTCGTGTTCGTGGTGCTCGTGATCGTGATCGTGGGCCTTTTTCCGGCGTTTCCCCGGCCAGCTGACCTCGAACGATCGCCCGACGAACGCGCCGCGCTTCCGCTTTCCGAACGCGACGCGCAGACCGCGGACGCCCATGCTCTTGACCGCGCCGGTGACGACCGACGCCGGCACGCCCAGGTCGACCAGCGCCGCGACCGCCATGTCGCCGGCGATCCCGGAGCTCGGCTCGAAATGCAGGTGAAGGCCGCGCAGCGCCTTCACTGCTCGCGTTTCCGATTGAGCATCGCCGCCATCTGGCCGGCCCCGAAGCCGTTGTCGATGTTCACGACCGCGACCCCCGCCGCGCACGAATTGAGCATCGACAGCAGCGCCGCGAAGCCGCCCAGGTTCGCGCCGTAACCGACGCTGGTAGGCACCGCGATCACGGGCCGCGCGAGCAGGCCGGCGACGACGCTGGGCAGCGCCCCCTCCATCCCGGCCACCACGACGATCACCTCGGCCTGATCGATCTCCGACCGGTGCGCGAGCAGCCGGTGCAGGCCGGCGACGCCCACGTCGAACAGGCGATGCACCCGATTGCCCGCCAGCTCGGCCGTCAGCGCGGCCTCCTCCGCCACCGGGATGTCGGCGGTCCCGGCGCTGACGACCGCGATCAGGCCGCGCCCGCGATCGGCGGTCGGCATCGGCCCGAGCACCAGCGCCCGCGGCTGCGGCAGGTAGCGCGCCGCCGGCACCCGGGCGGTCACGATCGCGGCGGCCGCGGCGCTCACGCGCGTGGCGAGCGCCGTCGATCCGCCCTTCGCCAGCTCGACCATGATGTCGGCGATCTGCTCGGGGGTCTTCCCCTCACCGAACACGACCTCGGGGAAGCCGGTCCGCAAGTGGCGGTGCGTGTCGACGCGCGCGAACTCCAGCGTCTGGAAGGGAAGCTCTCGCAGCTTCTGCAGCGCCTCCGGAATCGTGGTGCGGTCGGCGCGCACGGCCTCGAGCAGAGCTTGCAGACGTTCGGGGTCCATGACGTCGTCGCCACATTAGCACCACTTGCGGGCGCGGCTCGACCAGGCTCAAGCGGGGAGCACGTGGCGGATGCTGCTGACCAGCGTCTCGAGCGCGAACGGCTTGCGGACGATCTCGAGGGCCCGGTCGGGACGCGTCACGGGCAGAGCCGAGAGCACGATGACCGGGATGCGCCGCAGCGACGAGTCCGAGGTGAGCACGTCCAGCACCTCCCACCCCGACACCAGCGGCATCATCAGGTCGAGGATCACCAGGTCGGCGCCGGGCGGATCGTTCAGCGTCAGAAAATCGATCGCCTGCTTGCCGTTCGCGGCGGGGATGACGTCCAGCCCCTCGCTCTCGAGCAAATCCTGTAGGGTATCCCGTACGTCGAGATCATCCTCGACGAGCAGGACTTTTTTCGGCGCCGTCGGCTGCACTCTGCCTCCCCCGAATGTGGTGAGCGAATCTCGGGGCATCAAGGGGCCGACGACATGGTAACTTGGGCGACCTCGGAATCGCCGATGAGCCCGAGCTCTCGATACACGATCTTGCGCAAGATCGCCGACGGCGGTACGGCCGAGATTTTTCTGGCCAAGCAGCACGGCGCGCAGGGCTTCGAGAAGACCGTGGTGCTCAAGCGCATCTTCACCACGTTCTACGCGGACCCGCAGTTCCGCCACATGCTCGTCGACGAAGCGCACGTGGCGATGACGCTCAACCACAGCAACATCGTGCAGGTGCTCGACCTCGGCGAGTCCGAGGGCCGCTACTTCCTGGCGCTCGAGCTGGTCGACGGCTGGACGCTTGATCGGGTGCTGCGGCGGTCGAAGGCGGCCGGCGTCCCGGCGCCGCCCGCCCTCTCCCTCTACGTCACCGCGGAGGTCTGCCGGGCGCTGGCCTACGCGCACGGAAAGAAGCGCGGTGACGGCCAGCCGCTGGGCATCGTCCACCGCGACATCAGCCCGCACAACGTCCTGCTCAGCGAACAGGGCGAGGTGAAGCTGACCGACTTCGGCATCGCCAAGGCGCAGACGCGCAAGGACCAGAGCCCCGGCAACCTGATCAAGGGCAAGATCGCCTTCATGTCGCCCGAGCAGGCCGCGGGCGAGAAGCTGGACGCGCGCTCCGATCTGTTCTCCGTCGGCACGATGCTGTACGTGATGATCACGCGCCGCCACCCGTTCGACGCGGCGACCGACTACGAGACGTTGATGCTGGTCAAGAGCGGCGACTTCCTGCCGCCCGAGTCGGCGCGGCCCGGCCTCCACCCCGACCTCTATCGGGTGATTCGCAAGGCGATGGCGAAGGCGGCGAGCGACCGCTACCAGACCGCCGAGGAGATGCTGGTCGACGTCGAGCAGGTGATGCGGCTCGCGTTCCGCCCGGTCGGCCAGACCGAGCTGCAGCGCTGGCTGGCCGACCTCAGCAGCAAGGACGGCGTCCCGCCGCTGACGCGCGAGGGGCCGCCCCAGCCCGTCCCGACCGAGGTGGGCCCGTTGCGCGGGGGCGACGGGCAGGAGTCGGGCCTGGTGTTGAACCTCGACGACGCGGTGGAGGTCCGTTCGGGCCACCGGCCGCCGCCCCCGCCGCCGACGGAGGTGATGAAGCATCCGCCGGCGTTCATCGGCAAGGATCGCCGCTGGATGGACCGGCGCGAGGTGCGCGCGGCCGGGGCGATCCTGATCGTGATCCTGCTGGGGCTCGCGGTGAAGGCCGTGCGCGGCGACCGCCACAGCGAACAGGCGGCGGTCCCTCCCGCCGCACCCGAGGCCCGCGTCGAGCCGGCGGCGGCGCGCCCCACGCCCCCGCCCCCGCCGCCACCCGCGCCGCCTCCGGCCGCCGCGCCGGAGCCGACGCCCGCGCCCGCTCCCGCCGCCGCGCCGACCCCCGAGGCGGGCGCCCCCGCGGCGGCCCCCACCAAGGTGGCCGCTGCGGAGCCCGCCGCGGACGCCCCGGTCGCCGAAAAGAGGGGCGCCGACGCGCCCGCCGAGGAGGAGCGTCCCGCCGCGGACTCGGATTCGGCGACCGCGAAGTCCGATGCCTCCGCCAAAGCGAAGCGCGCGCAGGTGCCGGTCGCCATCAAGAGCGATCCGGAGGGAACGCACGTCACCACCGGCAAGCACGCGTTCGGCAGCACGCCGCTCACGATCAAGCTTCGCCCGGGGAACTCCTACGAATTCACGTTCACCAAGGCGGGCTACGTGTCGCTGTCGCGCCGGTATCGATTCGACAGCGACAGCCCCCAGACGTTGCGCGTGACGCTGAAAAAAATCCCGGAGCCGCCCCACAAGGCTGCGCCGCCGCCACCGCCGCCGGTCGTCAGAGGGCCACCGCCCGTCCCCCAGCAGAAGGGCTTCTTCTCTCGCTGAGCGGGATGGCCGCTCGTCAGCGAACAGCGGCCGTGCTGGTGCGATCGAGCAGCTCGGCGAGCGACATCCTCAGCACCTCCGCCGCGATCAGCTGACCGAGCACGCGTCTCAGCTCGCGCGCGTCGACGAAGCTCCACAGCCTTCCGCTCGCCGACGCCACGACCTCACGCGCGGCCCGTGTCGTCCATTCACCCGCCATGCTGATACCTCGGCTCGGCTCGTCCATGTTCGGTCGCTCCAGGTGTGCCGCATATGGAACAGTAAGTCGCAAATCCGAGATGCCAAACGCACATGTAGGAATGCGTAGCACGCGCGCAATCCCGCATCCGTAACTGGGTCGGGCAGCACGTTACGTCATCGTGAGCGCAGGTTTGTGCATGCCCACGACGTGTGAAACGTCGTAGCTGGCATGCCGCTTGAAGCTATCAAGTGCGTGGGCACGGAACTGCCGATATCCTTGAAGGAGGTAGGTCATGGACGTCATGGCTGAAGTCAGCGCTTGTTGCGTCGCCGAAGTGATGGGCACGGAGCTCTACACGCTGACGCCCGATACGGTCGTGGCATCCGCGCGCAGGCTCGCGTTCGACAACGGCATCGATCACCTGCTGGTGCTGGAGAACGGCACGCTGGCCGGAATCGTCTGCAAGGACGACCTCCGGTTCGCCGCGCGCAACGCGCTGGTGAGCGAGTGCATGAGCTCGCCGGTGCTGTGCATCGCGCCCGACACCACCCTGCGCGAGGCCGCCCAGATCATGATCGAGCAGAACGTCTCCTGCCTGCCGGTGGTGACGGGCACCTTCCTGGTCGGCATGGTCACGCGTGACGCTCTGGCGACGGCGGGCCTCGGCCAGGAGGGCCGCGAGGCCGTGCCGTCCACCTGCGCCGCGTGCGGATCGAGGGAGAAGGTTCGCCGCGATCCGCGGGCGAGCGGCATCCCGCTGTGCGCCGAGTGCCTGGGCCGCACGTCCCCGAACGTATTCCGCAAGATGGCGGACTGACACCGGCTGCTCGAGCGTCACAGAAACCTGATATCTCTCCGGCGAATGGCCGTCAGCCGCGCCGGAGGGAAGCTGGAAGCGGCGATCGAGCGCTTCGGCCTGGCGCCTGCCATCGCGAACGCGCGGGCGATCGACGTCGGCGCGTCGACGGGCGGCTTCACGCAAGCTCTGCTTGCCCACGGCGCGCGCAGCGTGCTCGCGGTCGACGTCGGCCACGGCCAGCTGCACGCGTCGCTGCGGACCGACGCGCGGGTGACGTCGCTCGAGGGTGTCGACTGGCGGCGCCTGTCGCTCGGGATCGCCGAGGGGCCGTTCGACTTCTTCACGGTCGACGTCAGCTTCGTCGCGGCGCGCAACATGCTGCGCGCGCTCGCGTTCCGGCTGCGGCCGGGCGCCGAGGGCGTCGTCCTGGTCAAGCCTCAGTTCGAGTTGCCCGACCGGCGCGTGAAGGCGGCGGGCGTCGAGCCGGAACGCCTGCGCGACGAGGCGCTCGGCAAGGTGCGCGAGCGTGCCGGCGGGCTGGGGTTCGAGGTCGTCGATCACTTCGATTCGCCGGTGGCGGGCGGCAGCGGCACCGTCGAGGTGCTCGCGCGCCTGCGCTTCGCGGGCCGCCCCGACACGCTGCCGCAGCCGGGCGAACGGCGCCCGACCAAGCCGCGCGCGGCCGCGACCGCGCCGGCGCCGTCGAGCCTGCGCTGGTTTGCCGTCGTCGCGCCCGGCCTGGAAGATGCCGCGCGCGCGGAGCTCGCGCGGCTCCCCGACGTCGCTGACGTCGCGGCCGAGACGGGCGGCGTCACCTGGACGGGCCCACCCGCGAGCGGGTATCGGGCGAACCTCTGGTCGCGCGTGACCACCCGCGTGCTCGCCCGCGCTGGCGAGGTCGAGGCGCGCGAGTTCGGCAAGCTGCGCCGGCGCGCCGCCCGCCTGCCCTGGGCGCAATTCGTCCCGGCGGGCGCGTCCGTCGCCGCGCGCGCCAGCGCGAGCCACTGCCGCCTCTATCACACGGGCGCGCTGGCCGAGGCGGCGGTGCTGGCGGTGGCGGACGCGGTGCCGCGCGCGCGCGCCGCCGGGCGCGAGGAAGACGCGGACGTGACGCTGCTCGTGCGCGGCGTCGACGACCGCTTCACGTTCAGCGTCGACGCGTCGGGCGAGCTCCTGCACCGCCGGGGCGCGCGCGTCGAGACCGGCGCCGCGCCGATGCGCGAGACGCTGGCGGCCGGCCTGCTGGCGCTGGCGGGGTGGACGCCGGGGACGCCGCTCGTCGATCCGATGTGTGGGGCCGGGACCCTCGTCATCGAGGCGGCGATGCAGGCGGCCGGCCGCGCGCCCGGCGTCGAGCGCGCGTTCGCGATGGAACGCTGGCCGCTGGCGACCGACGCCGCGACGAGCGCGGCGCTGACCGCCCTGCGCGCGGAGGCGCGGGCGGCGACCGCCGGCGGCGCTGACGCCACCGCCGCCATCGTCGGCTCCGATCGCGACGCGCGCCTGATCGAGAGCGCCCGTCGCAACGCCGAGCGCGCCGGCGTCGCCGCGCACCTGACGCTGGCGAGCCGCGACGCGGACGCCGCGCGCGCGCCCGCTCCCGCGGGGCTGGTGATCACGAACCCGCCGTACGGGCGGCGGCTGGGCGACGCGCGCGCCGCCGCCCGCGGCTACCGCGATCTCGGGCGCGTGCTACGGGCGCACTTTCGCGGCTGGCGCGCCGCCGTCGTCACGCCCGCCAAGATCGATGGGGAGCGACAGCTGGGTGTACGGACGTCGCGCTTCGCGCTGCGGAACGGCGGCCTGCCGATCGTCCTGCACGTGTTCGACATCGCCTGAGGTCTGGCCGGAACCCGCGCCGTCGCCGTCGCCGTCGCCCATTTGCATGCCGCGCTCGAAGCCGAGCCGCGCCGCGGTCGTCTCGAACAGCGACCGGATCATCTCGGCGTAGGTCCCCTCTCCGCGCCCGCGCGCGCCGAAGCGCGGATCGTAGAGCCGGCCGCCGCGCGTCTCGCGGATCCGATGCAGCACGCGATCCGCCGCCAGCGGCAGCGCCGCCCGCAGGCGCTCCTCGAACACCTGCTTGACGGATCCGGGCAGCCGCACCAGCACGCAGCCGGCCCGCGTCGCGCCCGCGTCGCGCGCGGCCGCCAGGATCTTCGGGATGTCCTGATCGTTCAGGCCGGGGATGATCGGCGCGACGTTGACGCCGACGGCCAGCCCGGCGCGCGCCAGCGTCTCGATCACGCGCAGCCGGCGCGCCGGCGTCGCCACGTACGGCTCGATCGCCCGCGCCCGCTCCGGATCCCAGAACGGGATGCTGACCGTGACGAACGCGGACGCGACGCGCCCGAGCTCGACGAGCAGGTCGACGTCGCGCTCGATCAGCGCCGACTTGGTGATGATCGCCGCCGGGTTGGCGAACGCGACGCAGACCTCGAGGCAAGCGCGCGTCAGCCGGTAGGACGCCTCCAGCGGCTGGTAGCAGTCGGTGACGCCGCTGAACACCACCGTCTCCTTGCGCCACGTCTTCTTGGCGAACGCCGCGCGCAGCAGCTCGGCCGCCTTCAGCTTGACGACGATCTTGCGATCGAAGTCGGTCCCGGCGCCCAGGCTCAGGTACTCGTGCGAGGGGCGCGCGTAGCAGTAGGCGCAGGCGTGGAAGCAGCCGCGGTAGGGATTCACGCTCCACGTGAAGCCGACGTCCGGGCTGTCGTTCTTCGACAGGATCTGCCGCGTGCGGTCCTCGTACACTTCGAGGCGCACGTCGGGGCGGAGCGCGCCCTCGAGGTACTCGACCTCCGTCGTCGCCCACGGGTTGGGCGGGTTCGAGATCGGCACCGCGCGCATGCCGGCCAATCTGGACCTGAACTAATGTTCAGTCAAGCCCAAACGTCTTCTCGAGATCGAACCGTCCGCGCG
>DATBHU010000510.1:0-2508 GCA_036557265.1 Polyangia bacterium | reverse complement strand
AGAACAGGTCGCCGTCCCACCACACCGTCCCCGCCTCCAGGGCGATCCGTTCGGTGGCGCCGATCTTGGGCAGGGCGCGGGTGAGCGCGCGCATCACCAGCGGGATCACCAGCCGCCGGCGCAGCGGCGCGACGGCCAGCGACGCGATGGCGAGGACCACCAGCGCGCAGACCACAACCGCGACGATCTCCCCGGCGGTCATCGATTACGTCCCCCGTGCATCGAGGCACCTCAACGGTGAAAGGTAATGCCCGAATCGCAGCTCGACAGTCGTTCGGGCGCGGTCCGGGAACGCACCGCGGCAGCTCATCCGCCGCACGGCGCGCCCGTTCACTTCAGCGTGATCGAGGCATCGTCCACGAACAAGTCCGGGCACTCGACACTGGAGCCACAATCCCCCGTCTCCGCCTGCCCCATCACAACGGAGGCCTGCGACAGCACGCACCCGGCCGGCGCATCCGCCGGCGGCAGCACGAAGGTGCCCGACACCTGGGTCCACTGGCCGGCGTGCGCCGTCACGGCCGCGGAAGGCGCTGCAAAGGAGGTCGCTGGGTTGCCGATGCAGCTATAGAGCGGCAGCAGCGCCAGCGGGTGATCCACCGTGCCGTCCTGCAGGACCCAGAACGAGACCGCGTAGCGCGCGGCGCCGGTCGGCAGCGCGTACGCGACGGCCGTGGTCGAAGTCGTCCGCTGCGTCTGCTGCAGGCTGCGCTGTCCGCCGTGGGCGACGGTACCGCTCGCCGTCAACATCGACGATCCCCCGGTGATGCTCACCACGGTTCCAGCCAAGGCCCGAAACTCTGGTCGGACCTGCTCACGCCTCCCGCGTGTCCTGGAGTCCGAGCAACGCGCGGACCTTGACGCGCACGATTGCGCCATCGCGATGTGCGACGCCTACATCGCTAGCGCGGCCGGGGCGCCTCGAGCAGGAACTGATCTCCGGCGCGGGTCGTCGCCGAGAACAGCACCTCGCCGTCGTCGTTCACCACGGCGCCGCTGAACGGACGATCGTTCCCGAACAGCACCGGCGAGAACTGCTGCAGGATTCCGACGTCCTCCGCGATGTCGCCGCTGCGAGCCACCACGCGGATCGTCCCGCCGTCCCAGAGATAGACGCCGCCGTCGGCGACGCCGTCGCCGTCCGCGTCCTCGTCGAGGCGCGCGCTGAAGGCGACCTGCTCTCGCTCGTTGATCGTGAAGTTGCCGGGCTGGAGGGCGGCGGTGACCACGCGGCCGCCGCCCGGCATCGCGTCGCCGGGCCGCACCACGGGGACGATGCACGCCGCCGCGATCGAGGGCAGCACACAGACGAACGCGGCGAAGGCTCTCATCGATTCTCCTGGCGAGCTAACGACGCCGGTCGACCGTATTCCAGGAGCGGATCTGAATCGCGCGCTCCGGGAATTGAGGTACGTGTTTCACCCGACCCTGAAGAACGTCCTCGGCCCGGCGCTCGTCGCCGCCCTCGCTTTCGCGCGGCCCGCCGCCGCCACCACGCTGTACGTGTCGCCGACCGGAACGGCCGAAACGGGGTGCACGACGCGCGCGAACCCCTGCGCGCTCGCCAGCGCGGCGGCCGCCGCCGTCGCGGGCGACACGGTGGTGCTGATGGACGGTGTCTACACGCAGCAGCACCTCTGGCCCGCGAACTCCGGGACCGCGTCGGCCTGGATCACCTTCCGCGCCGACGACTGCGCCACCCCGATCCTGGAAGGGCCGGGCGTGGCCCCGGACGTGGACGACATGGACGACGTGGGCGTCTACTCCACGACCGCCGAATACGTCCGCTTCGTCGGCATCGTCTCGCGCGGCTGGAACGAAGGCTTCGGCAACGGCTGGGCGGGCGGCACGGATTCGACCGCCGTCTCGAACGGCCACTGGGAGATCGACTCCTGCATCTCCTATTCGAACGGGCGCACCGGGTTCACGTTCTTCAGCGCGCCGGACTTCCACCTCGCGAACTCGATCTCCGCGCACAACGGCAGCAGCACGGCGGCGTCGTGGTCCAGCGGGGTGACGCTGTTCGAGGCGACGGGCACGCTGCTCATCGAGGGCAACGTCTCGTTCGAGAACACCGACCAGCAGAAGCACACCGACGGCAGCGGCTTCATCGCCGACGAGATGTCGAGCGGCGCCACCTTCGTCAACAACCTCGCCTTCGGCAACTCGGGCTCGTGCCTGCGCCTGACGCGGAGCATGGGCACGAAGTTCGTCAACAACACCTGCTACCGGAACTCGCAGTTCGGTTCCATGGCCACCGGCCCCACCAATCCGGGCGAGCTCTACTTCACCAACGGCGGCGTGACGATCCAGGGCGTGACGTTCACCAACAACGTCATCGTCGGGACCGGGCAGGCGCCGGCGGGATCGCAGCCGATCCAGAACATGCCGACGTCGGGCTGGTCGAACAACGTGGTGACCACCGGGACGCCGACGTTCTTCACGGCGCCGACCGGCACCAACCCGAGCTTCGTCCCCGCCTCGGGCGACACGATGCTGACCGGCAAG
>DATBHU010000509.1:0-10028 GCA_036557265.1 Polyangia bacterium | reverse complement strand
GCCTCCGCCTCCGCCGCCGCCTCCGCCGCCACCACCACCGGGCCGGCTCCGCCTCGGCATCGCCGGCGGCTGGACGATCTCCGACAGGGGCGTCCAGATCCGCACGCTCACCGCGAGGGGCCTGCGGCGCGGCGCGAAGCTGAAGATCGTCTGTAAGCCGTGCCATGTGAACCAGACCCTCAAGGCAAAGCGCGGCTCGCTCAAGCTGAAGAAGCTCACAAACAAGCTCCTGAAGCGCAAGAAGAGCGTCACGCTGACGGCCACCGCTAAAGGCTTCATCGGCGATCAGCTGAGGCTGACCGTCAAGAACTACGGGCACACGCGCAAGGCGTTCCTGCGGATCCTCGACTTCCCGTTCAACTCGTCGCATCGGTGCATTCCGGTGGGGTCGACGAAGCCGAGGAGAACCTGCTGAGCCGCGGCGCGTGTCCGTGTAGCTGACGTTGACCGCCACCGGCGGCTGAACGGCGTCCCCCGCTCCGGCGTCCGGTCGGTTTGCCCCGCTGGGAGGTTCGCCGCACTCGTGCTCGGACTGGTCCCTGCCGCCGGCCACGGCCCACTGCCAAGGCCGTCGGCGGGCGGGCGCGTCGTGTAGGCGGCGCCGGGCGGTTACGGGCCCGGGGTTCCGGCGGAGCACCTGAACGGCGTCCGCGGGACTCGCGAGAGCGCGAACGGGTTCCGGGTCTGACACCTGAACGGCGCTCGGCAACGGGGGCGCACCCGCCGATCCGCGGCTCCGCGCAAATGCGGGCGCCCCGGAGGCGAGCGCTCATGTTGGCGCTTGCAACAGGGTGAAGCACGCGGATACGGTCGCGCAGACCCCGGGAGAGCCGCCGGGACACCTACCGAGGATCGGCGATGCCACGTACCACTCCGTCGCATGCCCTGCGTCTGGTCGCGCTCGTAGGGGCCCTCCTGTTGGCACTGCTGGTCCCGGCCGCCGCGCGCGCGCTCGCGGTGCCGGACTTCGACCACGACGGATTCCTGCCGCCGGCGGACTGCAACAACCTCGACCCGGCGATCCACCCCGGAGCGGTCGACAAGCCTGACGCGGCGTCGGAGGACACGAACTGCGACGGCGTCGACGGCGACGTCAACAACGCCATCTTCGTCGACGCGGCGACCGGACAGAACACGGCGGCAGGGACGAGGGACTTCCCGCTGCAGACGATCGCCGCCGGGATCGCGAAGGCGGTGACCGACCACAAGTCCGACGTCTACGTCACCGCCCGCACGTACACCGAGTCGCTGGCGCTGCACACCGGCGTGAGCGTCTACGGCGGTTACCTGCCCGGCTTCGGCGGCGTCCGATCAGCGACGCAACCCACCACGATCACGGGCGTCGGCTCGGCGGCTGCCGTCGCCGACGGCGCCACCGGCGTCGTCCTGCAGTTCCTCAACCTGCAAGGCGCGGCCCAGGGCCTCGGCGGCAGCTCCTACGGACTGCAGGTCGTCAACGGCGCCAAGGTCGCCCTGGACCACGTCACCGTGGCGGGCGGCGCGGCGGGCGCCGGCGTCTCGGGCGGCACTCCCGCGCCCGCCGCGAACGGCGGCAACGGATCGCGCGGCAACGACGGATCGTGCGGCGGGGGCGGCGGTGGCGGCGGCGCCGGCATCGGCGCCAACAACGGCGGTGGTGGCGGCACCGGCGGCTTCGGGAACAACGCCGGCGGGAGCGGCGGAGCCGGCCTCCCGCTCTTCTCGGTCGGAACCGGCGGCGGCGGTGGCGGCGGAGACAGCGAAGTCGGCAACTCGCAGGGCGGCGGCGGTAGCGGCGGCCACGCCGGCAGCTCCGGCGGCACAGGCGGCAACGCCGGCCTCCCGGCGCTCTCGCTCGATCTGGCGACCGCGGCCGGCTGGATCGGCGCCCCCGGCATCGTCGGGAACCCCGGCGGGGCCGGAACCGGCGGCGGTGGCGGCGGTGGTGGCGGCGGCGCCAACAGCAACTTCGGGCCGGCGGTCAACTACAACGCCGGAGGCGGCGGCGGCGGTTCCGGCGGCGCCGGTGGCTCCGGCGGAGGCGGCGGCCTCGGCGGCGCGAGCGGCGCGGGCTCCTTCGGCGTCTACGTCTTCAACGGCTCGGTCGTCGCGCGGGACTCCTCGCTGAAGGGCGGAGCCGGAGGCGCGGGCGGCAACGGCGGCATCGGCGGCGGTGGCGGCGGCGGCGGCATCGGCGGCGGCGGCGGCAACGGCGCGAGCGGCGGCGCCGGCAGCGGGTGCGGCGACGGCGGGGCCTTCAACGCCCACGGCGGCAACGGCGGCTCGGGTGGCGCCGGCGGCTCCGGCGGCTCCGGCGGCTCCGGTTCCGGTGGCACGGGCGGCCCCAGCGCCGGCGTGTTCCGCAGCGGCCCCGGCTCGTCGTTCTCGATGCGCAACACCACCCAGACGGCCGGCGCCGGCGGCGTCGGCGGTCTCACCCCCGGCCCGAACACGCGGTCGGCCACCGGCCAGTCCGGCGGCCTGCTGCAGTCCTCGTCGGTGGGCGCCGTGGTGGGCGACTTCGACGGCGACGGCATCACCGACTCGATCGACGACTGCCCCACCGTGGCGGCGGCCACCATCAACGGGTGCCCAACGCGGCCGGCCGCGCTGCCCGACCCCGACCACGACGGCGTGCCGAACAACGGCGCCGACAAGTGCCCGACCGTCGACGCGAGCGGGCATGACGCCAACTTCGACGGCTGTCCGGACCCCGTTGCCGCTCCGCCCCCGACGGTGATCGACGCCGACCACGACGGGTTCTCGTCGAGCCAGGACTGCAACGACCACAACCCGAACATCCACCCCGGGGCCCAGGAGATCCCCGGCAACAACATCGACGAGAACTGCGACGGCATCGCCGCGCCGTTCCCGACGATCTCCTCCGGCGTGACCACCGCCTGGTCGGTCAACGGCAAGACGCTGCGCCTCACCACGCTGCGGATGACGCAGGTCCGGGGCGACAACATCACGCTGAAGTGCAAGGGCAAGAAGTGCCCGTTCAAGACCAAGAAGCTGGGCAAGGCGAAGAAGTCGTCGTTCAACGCCCTGAAGAAGCTCAAGAAGCGCCAGCGCGTCTTCCACGCGGGAGAGACGCTGGACGTGATCATCAGCGCGAAGAACTTCAACTCCAAGCTCGTCCGCTACAAGCTCAGGGCCAAGAAGATCCCGAACGGCCGAGGGATGTGCATCCCGGCGGGCTCGACGAGGCCGCGCAACAGCTGCAGCTGAGCCGGGGAATAGCGGCTGCGCGCCGAGAAGCGCGCAGCCGCCCCGTTCTTCTCCTCCAACGCTCATCTGGATGTTGACCGCGCGGAAACCGCGTGGATACGTTCGCGTGACTCGGAGCAGCGGAGGTGTGATGTGATGCCGGGCTCGCACTTCAAGCGGCGCGTCGCCGCGGCGGCGGCGGCCATCGGCACGCTCGCCACGAGCGCCACCGCGCACGCGGCGCCGGCCTGGCTCGCGCCGGTGAACCTGGTCAGCGGGACGTCGCTCGACTTCGGCACGGTGGTCGCTATGGACTTTGCGGGCGAGGCGGTCGCCGCATGGGCCCAGGGCTCGAGCGGGACGCAGGTACGCGCCGCGATTCGCGAGCCGGGAGGCGCCTTCGCCCCGTCGCAGGTGCTGTCCGGGGATCTCGGTGGGGACGCGGGCGCGGAGCAGGTGGCCATGGACGCCCGCGGGGACGCGCTCGTCGTCTTCGCGCAGAACGACGGCACGGCCAACGTCATCCGCGCCGCGTTCCGGCCCGCGGGCGGCGTCTTCGGCCACGCGCAGACGATCTCGGACAGCGTGGCCGACACCGCCGCGGGCCAGCCCCAGATCGCCATGTCGCCGAGTGGGGTCGCCGAGGTCGCGTGGTCGCTCCACGAGGCGTCGGGCACGAACATCATCGAGGTCTCGCGGCGCGCGGCCGGCGGCACGTTCACTCCGCAGCACGCGCTCACGCCGGCCGTGACCGGCGAGATCGCCGTCAACCCGACGATCGCCATCGACGCGGCCGGCGACGTCGTCACCGCCTGGCAGGGAAACCTTGCCAACTCGAGCACCCTCGAGGCCGCCGCGCGTCCGGCGGGAGGCGACTACGGCGCGACCCAGACGCTCCAGGCGGCCGCCGCGAACAAGTTCGCCCTGGCCCCCAAGGTCGCGATGACGCCGGCCGGGCGGGCGACGATCGTCTTCACGTCCGAAGACGACACCGTTCCCGGGCACAGGAGCTCGGTGGAGTTCGCCGTGCGCCCGGCCGGCCCGCCGTTCGCCTCGCAGTCGTTCGGCGCCCTCGGCAGCGTCTCGGACCCGGCGGCGCCCAACGGCACGTTCGCGTCGCTGCCGCAGCTGGCCGTCGACCCGGACGACACGGCGGTCGCGGTCTACGCGTTCCGTGAGACGACCGGCAGCTTCATCATCCAGGGCGCCTCGCGCCCCGCGAACTCGAGCTTCGGCACCCGCCAGGACCTGTCGGCGCCGGGGAGCGCCGCGTTCGATCCGCGCATCGCCATGGACCCCGCCGGGGACGTCATCGCCAGCTGGCTGGACGATGCCGGCCTCGGGGAGATCTTCGCCGTCGAGCGCCCGCACGGGGGCAGCTTCGGCGCCGTCCTCCCGGTCGACCAGGGGCAGAGGGTCGGCAACGACGTGACGATGATGACCGACACGCCCTCGGTCGCGATGGACGACCAGGGCAACGCCCTCGGCCTCTTCCCGCGCAGCGACTCCGCGGACGGCGGCGTCACCAGGACCTTCGACGTCCGCGCGGCCGGGTTCGATGCGGCGCCGCCGACGATCACGAGCCTCTCGGTGCCCACCTCGGCGCTGACCGGCGCGAACCTGCTGATGTCGGCCGCCGCCTTCGATCGCTGGTCCGGCGCGTCGCTGTCGTGGTCCTTCGGCGACGGCGGACACGCGACCGGCACGCGCGTGTCGCACGTCTACCGGTCGGCCGGCTCGTTCCCGGTGACCGTGACCGCGACCGACGGCGCCGGCAACCCCAGCTCGCTGACGCGGACCGTGCAGGTCTCGGCGCCGTCGACCTGCGTCGACGCGGACCACGACGGATTCTGTGCCAGCCAGGACTGCAACGACCACGACCCCGACATCCGCCCGAACGCGCGCGAGATCCCCGGCAACGACATCGACGAGAACTGCGACGGCATCGCCGCGCCGTTCCCGACCGTCTCGGCCGGCGTCACCACCGCCTGGAGCGTGACCGGCAGCAGGCTCGAGCTCACCGCGCTGCGGCTGACCCAGGTCAGGCACGACAAGATCACGCTCACGTGCGCGGGGAAGCAGTGCCCGTTCAAGCGCAAGCGGCTCGGCACGGCCAAGCGGTCGACGTTCAACGGGCTGAAGAGGCTCAAGCGGCGCCAGCGCCGGTTCCACGCCGGCGAGACGCTCGAGGTCATCGTCAGCGCCAAGCACTTCAACGCCAAGGTCGTGCGCTACAAGCTCCGGCGCGGGAGGATTCCGAGCGGCAAGAGCCTGTGCCTGCCGCCCGGCGCGGCCAAGCCGCGCAACCGCTGTAGCTGAGCTGACCCGCGCAGGGGCGGCACCGCGCCCGAACGGCGTGCGCCGCTCCGGCGTGCGGTAGCTTGCGCCGCTCGGATGGTCGCCGTGGTCGCCGCACTCTTGCTGGGGTTGGTCCTGCTGGCCGCCGCGGCCGCGAAGGCAGCCGGCGGCCGGACCGCGCAGGCGGCGCTCGCCACCTACGGGCTCGAGGACCCGCGCGCGGCGCGCGCCGCGTGGGCGGGGCTGATCGCCGTGGAGACGGTGCTCGGCGTGGGCGTGGCCGCCGGCCTCGACGCCGCGGCCTACGGCGCGGCCGCATTGATGGCCGCGGCGTGCGCGGCACAGGCCGCCGCCATCGTCGCCGGGCGCGCCGGCGCGCCGTGCGGCTGCCTAGGCGCGCGCGGTCGCGTCGGGCGGGCCTCGGTCGCGCGGGCCGGGGCGCTCGCCGTGGCGTACGCGGCGCTGCCCCAGCTCCCGCGCTCGCACGTGACGACCGAGGGCTGGCTCGCGATCGGGCTCGCGACGGCGCTGCTCGGCCTGGTCGCGCTCGCCGTGGTGGTGCTCGCGCTGGCTCGCGAGGTGGGGATGCTGCGGCTGGCGGCCGGCCCGCGCGGCGCACTCGAGGTGGCGCACGAGGGGCCCGAGGTCGGCGCCTACAGCGGCCTGGCGGCGAGCTTCGGCGCCGACCTGCGCCCCGGCCGGCTCGGCCTTGCCGTGTTCACCTCCGAGGGCTGCGGCATGTGCCGGGCGCTCGCGCCCACGATCGCGGCGTTCGGCCGCGACCCGCGGGTCGCGTTGCGCACGTTCGACGAGGTGGCGGACGCGGAAGCGTGGGCGGCGGCGGACGTGCCGGGCAGCCCGTTCGCGGTCGCGCTCGGGGCCGACGGGACCGTGCTGGCCAAGGGGACGTTCAACACCGGCGCCCAGCTCGAGTCCGTGCTCGCGACGGCCGAGCGGCGAAGGGGCCTAGCGCCGGCATGAGCGCAGGCGGCCGGATCGCCGACGACGTCGCCGCCGCGAGCTCGCGCCGCGGCTTCCTCGCGCGCGTCGGCGCCGCTGTGCTCGCGACGACCAGCGCGCGGGCGATCGGGGCGATGGTCGCGCCCGAGGAGGCGGACGCGAGGTACTACACGTTCTGCGGGCACACGTTCACCACGGACTCCTGCCCGCACCCGACCGGGCTGCCCCGCATCGACCGCCGCGGGTTCCCGGTGCGCGCCAAGGACGGCCACGCGGTGGACGACCTCGGGCGCCTCATCGACCACGACGGCCGGCCGGTCGACGAGAGCGGCCACCTGCTCACCGACCCGGACGGGAACCCGCTGCCCCGCGCGAGCCGCACGCGCGTGTGCCACGCCGCCGCGCAGAAGTACGGCTTCCACGACCACCGCGACGGCACCTGGCACCGCTGCTGCGGCGGCCACGTGCGCAAGCTCGTCGACTGCTGCGGCTATGTCCAGCACCGCATCAACGGCGACGCCGCGCTCACCGGCTACTGCTTCCACGGGCGGAAGGTCTTCTGCGTCATGTACTACCAGACCCACGTGCCGTGCTGACCGTCGTCCTCGCCGTCGCCGCGCTCGCCGCCGGGGTCACCGGCGCGTGGTCGCCATGCGGGTTCTCGATGGTCGAGACGCTCGCGCCCGGCGCCTACGCCACGCGGGTGCGGACCACCGTGCTGGCGTGCGCGACCTTCACGCTCGGCGCGCTGGCGGGTGGCGCGATCACCTTCGGCGGGCTGTCGGCGCTCGGCGCCGCGGTCGGCGCCGGCGCGCCGGTCGTGGCCGGCGCGGTCGCGCTCGTCGCCGCGGTCGGCGAGGCGCGCGGAGCGCGGATCGTGCCCCAGGTGCGCCGGCAGGTGCCGGAGGCCTGGCGGCGGGTGATGCCGGTGCCGGTCGCCGCCGGCCTGTACGGCGTGCTGCTCGGGCTCGGCTTCACGACGTTCATCCTCTCGTTCGCCGTGTGGGCGCTCGCGGGGGTCTCGGTGGCGCTCGGCGATCCCGCTCTCGGGCTGGTGATCGGCCTGGCCTTCGGCGTCGGGCGGGCGCTGCCCGTGGCTGCGCTCGCGCCCTCCGGCGGCGGGCGGGCCGCGGACGTCATGGCGCAACGGCCAGGGATCCTGCGCGGGCTGCGCGGGGTCGACGCGGTCGCGCTGACGGCCTGCGCGGTGGCGTTGTGGACGGCGCCCGCCCAGGCCGCGACCGTCGTCGCCCGCGGCGCGGCCGACCCCTCGGCCGACGGCACGCTGCTCGCCGTCGCCGTCCCGCCCACCTCCGGGCTGCTGCTGCACGCACAGCGGCCTGCGCAGAGGGCGCCCGGCGCGCACCCCGCCGTGGGAGGCGGCCACGTCGCCTGGATCGCCGGCGACACCATCCGCGTCGACGGCGCGACGCTCGCCGCGCCCGGCGCCGACGCCGTCGCCGTATCGGCCCGCTGGATCGCCTGGCGCGCCGGGCGCACCTTGTTCGCCGTGCCGTTCGGCGGCTTCGCGCGGGCGGTCGCCACCGGCGCCGTCGGCCGGCCGGCGCTCGACGGCGCGACGCTGCTCTACGACGTCGGCGAGCGCCGCATAGTCGCGCTGAACCTCGACACGCATCACCGGCGCACGCTGCGCCGCATCGCCCGCGGGCAGCTGCGCCAGCCGAGCGGCCTCGGCCGCCGCCTCCTCTACGTGCGCGCGACGTTCACGCGCCAGCAGCTGATGATCGGATCGATCAACCGCCGCAACGCCCGGCGCGACCGCGTGCTCTACAGCACCTTCCCGAGCGGCCGGCGCGACAGCGGCCACGACCCGGGCCACGCGCACGACCCGGGGCACAACACGCACCTCTGGGAGCAGGCTCCGCCCGGCGTGCACTACACGCTGTGGACCACCGCACTGGGCCGCGGGTTCGCGTACGTCACCCGCCTGCGCCAGATCACCGGCCACCCGGTGCGGGCGGCTGTCCTGCGCGTCGCCCGCTGAGGCGCGAGAAGTGACCGACGAGCCGCCCGGGACGACCCAGCCGCGGCGCTTCCTGCCGAAGTTCCACTACGAGCTGCTGGTCTGCGGCCTGCGCGGGCACGAGCTGATCGGCACGGACGCGGCCGAGCTGCGGCCGGAGGACGCCGTCGTCGCCCGGCCCGGCGACCACGGCCTGCGCTGGCACCGCTGCCTGCGCTGCGACTCGTGGCTCGCGCTCCCGCCGCCCGACCGGCCGACGCGCAGGTTCCCGCCGGTGCGCGAGGAGGTCGCCGTCCCGCCGCGCGGGAAGGCCCTGCGCGACAAGGTCGTCCTGCGCGTGATCGCGGTCGACCGCGCGCTGCACTTCGTCGTGCTGGCCGTCGTCGCCGCGGCCGTGTTCGTGTTCGCCGCCCGCCAGGCCGCGCTGCGGGGCACCGCGTACAAGGTGCTCGAGGACATCCAGAACGGCCTCGGCGGCCAGCCGAGCGGCCACGGGCTCCTCCACGAGGTGCGCCGGCTGTTCGACGTCCAGACCGGCACGCTGACCAAGATCGGCCTCGTCCTCGCCGCCTACGCGGTGCTCGAGGGGGCCGAGGCGGTCGGGCTGTGGTTCCAGAAGCGCTGGGCGGAGTACCTGACGTTCATCGCCACGACCGCGCTGCTGCCGCTCGAGATCTACGAGCTGTCGCGCACGCTGTCGCCGCTGAAGATCTTCACCTTCCTGCTCAACATCGCGGTCGTGGTCTACCTGCTGGTGGCCAAGCGGCTGTTCGGCCTGCGCGGCGGCGCGCGCGCCGAGGCCGCCGAGCGCGCGCGCGACAGCGGCTGGCCCGCGGTCGACCGCGCGACGCCCGGCGGCATCCCCGCCTAACGGCGATGCAGCACCTCCGCGTCGCCGCCGCCGCGACGCACCGGCTCGGCCGCGGCCACCAGCGTCCCGTCGCGCCGGATCTCGATCCCGGTGGCGTTGCCGATCGCGTCGATCGGCCCGAACGCCTGCCCGAAGCGGCTCTCGAGCTGATCCCCGTAGGCGGCCACGAACGCGGGCTCCGCCTCCGTCGTGGCCGAGTCGCGCTGGCTGGCGCGCGGCGCGGCGATCGCCTGCGGCAGCGTCATCCCGAAGTCGATCCGGTCGACGAGGATCTGCAGCACGGTGGTGATGATCGACGCGCCGCCGGGGCTGCCGACGGCCAGCCACGGGCGGCCGTCGCGCTCGAGGATCGTCGGCGCCATCGAGCTGCGCGGCCGCTTGCCGCCGGCCGGCAGGTTCGGGTCGGGCGCGGGCGGGTGGATCGGCGCCGGATCGAAGTCCGTCAGCTCGTTGTTGAGCAGGAAGCCCCAGCCGGGCACGGCGATGGCGCTGCCGCCGATCTGCTCGATCGTGTTCGTGTAGGAGACGACGTTGCCCCAGCGGTCAACGACGGTCAGGTGGTTCGTCGAGCCGTCCGGGCCCGCGTCCGCGCCGCCCGAGGCGCTGCCGGCGGGGCAGCCGCGGTCGTAGGGCGGCGACGGGTCGCCGAGGGGGACCGGGCTCGTGAGCGCCGCGTCGCCGATCAGGCAGCGGCGCTCGTCCGCGTAGCGCTGCCTCAGCAGGTAC
>DATBHU010000508.1:0-13974 GCA_036557265.1 Polyangia bacterium | reverse complement strand
CCAGATCTGGAACGACAGCCCGATGCTGGAGCCGGTCCGTCGCAGCTACTTCTCGGGGCAACCCCTGCGCTGGAACCGCGTTCACCACCTGCCCGACTTCGTCTTCTTCGATCACTCCGTGCACGTGAACGGCGGCGTCGGCTGCGTCACCTGTCACGGCCGCGTCGACCAGATGGCGCTGGACTACCAGGTGGCGACGCTGGCGATGGGGTGGTGCCTCGGCTGCCACCGCGATCCCGAGCCGAACCGCCGCCCGCTCGCCGCCGTGACGTCGATGACGTGGACGGGCGGCGGCGCGCCCCCGCCGCCCATCGCGCACGCCCGCCCGGGGCGCGCCATCGACGCGCTGACGACCTGCACCGCGTGCCATCGGTGATCGATCGTGAACGGCGCGCGCGGATCGTGGCGAAGCCTGGCAGAGATGCGCGGCGATCCGGCGTTTCGCGCGGCCGCGCGCGCTGAATTGCCGCCGGCGGTGGTGGGGCCGGATGGTTCGACGCCGGAGGGCCTGTCGCGGCGCCGCTTCGGACAGCTGCTCGGGGCCAGCCTGGCGCTGGGCGCCGGGGGCGGGTGCGCGCGCGACGTGCCCGAGAAGATCATCCCGTACGTCCAGCAGCCCACCGAGGTGACGCCCGGGATCGCCGCTGTCTACGCGACGTCGTCGATGCTCGACGGCTACGCCACCGGTCTGCTGGTCGAGAGTCACGAGGGCCGTCCGACCAAGATCGAGGGTAACCCCGAGCACCCCGCCAGCCTGGGCGCGGCGGGCGTGTTCGAGCAGGCGCTGGTGCTGCAGGTCTACGATCCGTTGCGCGCGCGCGGCCCGCGCCGGGGCGGCGATGCGGTCGACACGCGCGCCGTCGTCGAGCGCCTGGCCGAACCGCGCCGCGACGGCGGGGCGGGGCTGCGGCTGCTGCTCGAACCGACGAGCTCGCCTTCGATCCACGCGCTGCTGGCGCGCGCGCGCCGGCGCCACCCGGAGCTGCGGGTCACGTTTCACGCCGCCACCGCCAGCCGCGCGCCGGCCGAGGGCGCGCGCGCCGCGCTCGGCCGCGCGCTGCAGCCGCTCCACGATCTGCGGGGCGCGCAGGTGGTGGTGGCGCTGGACGCCGACCTGCTGGGCGCGATGCCGTTTCACCTGCGCCACGCGCGCCACTTCGCCGCGCGCCGGCGCGGCGGCGGCATCCGCCTGTACGCGGTCGAGCCGCTGCTGGGCGTGACGGGCACGATGGCGGACGACAGGCTGCGCATCCCCGGCCACGAGGTGGCGGGCGTGGCCGCCGCGCTGGCGCTGGCGCTGGGCGGCCTCCCCGACGGCGCCGCGCGCGCCTGCGCCGCGCTGGCGGCGGCCGCCGAGGCGCCCGCGCGGCGATGGGCGGAGGCGGTGGCGCGCGATCTGCGCCGCCGCCCGCGCGGCACCACCCTGGTGGTCGCGGGCGAGCGCCAGCCCGCCGCGGTGCACGCCCTGGCGATCGCCATGAACGAGCGGCTCGGCAACCTGGGCGGCGCGGCGGGCGCGCGCCGCGCGCCGCTGGCGTTCGTCGAGCCCGTGATCCCCGAGGCCGACGACGGCGCGCAGGATCTGGGCGCGCTGGCGAGCGAGATGCGCGCCGGGCGCGTCGACACGCTGCTGGCGATCGCGGTCAACCCGAGCTACGACGCGCCGGCCGACGTCGACTGGGCGGCGGGCCTGCGCCGCGTCCCCGACAGCATCTACGCCGGCCTGTACGAGAACGAGACCGCGCGCGGCTGCCGCTGGTTCGTGCCGGTCCCGCACCAGCTGGAGGCCTGGGGCGACGGGCGCGCCTACGACGGCACGGTCTCGCTGGTGCAGCCGCTGCTCAGGCCGCTGCACGACGGCCGGACGGAGCTCGAGTTGCTGGCGGCCCTGGCTGGCGAGCGACACCCGGACGGGCGCGCGCTGGTGCGCGAGCGTTTCGCGGGCGCGCACGCGGTCGGGTGGGAGGCGGCGCTCGCGCTCGGATTCGTCGAGGAGACCGCGGCGGATCCCGTCGACGTCGCCGTCGACGGGCCGGGCCTCGAGCGCAGCCTGGCCGGCCTGCGCGCGGCCGCGCGCCTGACGGCGGCCTCGCTGGAGGTCGGCTTTCACCTGTCGCCGACGGTCCACGACGGCCGCTTCGCGAACAACCCCTGGCTGCAGGAGCTGCCCACGCCGATCGGCAAGCTGACCTGGGACAACGCGGCCCTGCTCAGCCCGGCGACGGCGCGCGA
Source organism: Polyangia bacterium (assembly GCA_036557265.1). Lineage (GTDB taxonomy): Bacteria > Myxococcota_A > Polyangia > Fen-1088 > Fen-1088 > JADGRB01. Next base: position 11,742 of record DATBHU010000508.1, on the reverse strand, counting down.
GCTCGGCGTCGACGACGGCGATCCGCTGCAGGTCGACACCGCGAGCGGAAGCCTGGAGGCGCCCACCCTGATCGTGCCCGGGCACGCCGACCGGGCCGTGTCGCTCTGGCTCGGCTACGGGCGCGGCGGGGGCGAGCGGCTGGCCGCCGGCGTCGGCGTGAACGCCTATCGGCTGCGGACGCGGGCCGCCCCCTGGTTCATGCCCGGCGTCGCGCGCAAGCGCCACGGCCACCGCGACCTGGCGGTGACGCAGATGCACTGGGTGATGGCGACGCAGGGCGCGGACATCGCGCTGCGGGCGACGCGCCCGGAGCTGCGCGCGAACCCGCACCTCGCCGACGAGCACCGCGGCGCGCAGCCTTCGTTCTTCGGCGGGCCGCCGCGCGCCGCCGGGCTGGGGCCGCCCGCGCCCGGCTCGGGCCCGCAGTGGGCGATGTCGATCGACACGTCGGTCTGCATCGGCTGCAACGCCTGCATGGTCGCCTGCCAGGCCGAGAACAACGTCCTGGTCGTCGGCCGCGAAGGCGTCCTCAACAGCCGCGAGATGCACTGGCTGCGCATCGACACCTACTTCAGCGGCTCGGCCGACGCTCCCACCGTGGTGCACCAGCCGATGCTCTGCCAGCACTGCGAGCACGCGCCGTGCGAGTACGTCTGCCCGGTCAACGCCACCGTGCACAGCCCCGACGGGCTGAACGAGATGGTCTACAACCGCTGCGTCGGCACGCGCTTCTGCTCGAACAACTGCCCCTACAAGGTGCGGCGCTTCAACTGGTTCGACTGGAAGCACCGCCAGCCGGCCAACCGCGGCCTGGTGGTGCTGCAGCGCAACCCCGACGTGACGGTGCGCGACCGCGGCGTGATGGAGAAGTGCAGCTACTGCGTGCAGCGCATCCGGCGCGCCGAGATCGCGGCCCGCAAGCAGCAGCGCGAGATCGCTCCCGGCGAGGTGGTGACCGCCTGCGCCCAGGCCTGCCCGACCGGCGCCGTCGTGTTCGGCGACCTGCGCCAGCCCGACGGCGCGGTGGCGCGCCTGCGCGGCGACGCCCGCAGCTACGAGGTGCTGCACGACCTCGGGACGCGCCCGCGCACGACGTACCTGCTGCGCGTGGACGACCCGAACCCGGAGCTCGCGTGACGGCGCCCGCCCCCGAACCGGTGCTGACGGGCGATCCGACGGACGCCCAGATCGGCGACGAGCTGCTGACGCCGATCTGGACGCGCAAGCCGGTCGCCTTCTACGCGATCATGACGCTCGCCGGGCTGCTGACGCTGCAGCTGCTCTGCCTGGCGGTCTGGACGTTCTGGACCGGCATCGGCCTGTGGGGCAACAACATCCCGGTCGCCTGGGCGTACGCGATCATCAACTTCGTCTGGTGGATCGGGATCGGGCACGCCGGGACGTTCATCTCGGCGATCCTGCTGCTGCTCGAGCAGCGCTGGCGCACGTCGATCAACCGCTTCGCGGAGGCGATGACGCTGTTCGCGGTGGCGCAGGCGGCGCTGTTTCCGGTCCTGCACCTCGGGCGCGCCTGGTTCCTCTACTGGCTGTTCCCGTATCCGGCCGTGATGAAGGTGTGGCCGAACTTCAAGAGCGCGCTCCCCTGGGACGCCGCCGCCGTCGCGACCTACGGCACGGTGTCGCTGCTGTTCTGGTACCTCGGCCTGGTGCCCGACCTGGCGGCGATGCGCGATCGGGCGCCGGGCCGGACGCGCCGGCTCATCTACGGCGTCTTCGCGCTCGGCTGGCGCGGCTCGGCGCGGCACTTCCGCAAGTACCGCATCGCCTACGGCCTGCTGGGCGGGCTGGCCACGCCGCTGGTGATCTCGGTCCACAGCATCGTGTCGTCGGACTTCGCGATCACGCAGCTGCCCGGCTGGCACTCGACGATCTTCCCGCCGTACTTCGTGGCGGGCGCGATCTTCTCCGGCTTCGCGATGGTGCTGACGCTGATGATCCCGGTGCGCCGCTTCTACGGCATCGGCAACATCGTCACCCTCCGCCACGTCGAGAACGTCTGCAAGATGACGCTCGCGACGGGGTGGGTGGTCATCTACTCGTACGCCTGCGAGTTCTATCTCGCCTGGTACGGCGGCGAGCACTCCGAGATGTACACCATGCTGCGCGGCTGGACCACCGGGCCGAACTCCTGGGTGTTCTGGATGACGATGGTCTGCAACGTGCTGGTGCCGCAGCTGTTCTGGTCGCGGCGCGTGCGCACCAACGAAGGGCTGGTCTGGCTGCTGGCGCTGGCGATCAACGTCGGCATGTGGTCGGAGCGGTTCTCGATCATCGTGCTGTCGCTGGAGCGCGCCTTCATGCCGTCGGCCTGGCACGGCTACGCGCCCACGCTGGTCGACTGGGGGATCCTGTCGGGCACGATCGGGTTCTTCACGCTGCTGTTCATGCTGTTCCTGCGCTTCGTGCCGTTCATCCCGGCCTACGAGGTCAAGGAGCTGGCGGCGGAGCGGCGCGCCGACCGCGGGCGCGCGCCGCTGGTGGGCGAGGAGGAGGCGGCCTGATGCGGCGCGGGCTGGTGGCCGAGTTCCCCGACGCCGAACGGCTGTGCGCGGCGGTGCGCGCGCTGCGCGACGCCGGCTACGTCGACGTCGACGCGTTCGCGCCGCGGCCGATCGAGGAGCTGGACGACCTGCTGGCGCTGCCGCGCCCGCGCCTCAACTGGATCGCGTTCGCGATCGGCATGTCGGCGGCGGCGCTCGGCTTCGCGGTGCAGTGGTTCTGCAACGCCTGGAGCTATCCCCTGAACTCGGGCGGGCGGCCGCCCTTCGCGATCCCGGCCTTCATCCCCATCACCTTCGAGTCGGGGGTGCTGCTCGCGTCGTTCTCGTCGTTCTTCGGCGTGTTCGCCGCCTGCGGCCTGCCGCGCCTGCACCATCCCCTGTTCGACGTCGACGGGTTCGAGCGGGCCTCGCACGACCGCTACTTCGTCGCCGTCGGCGCCGGCGATCCGCGCTTCGACGTCGACGTCACCCGCGCCGATCTGCAGCGGACCGACCCGCTGCAGGTGGCGCCGTTCGGGGGCGTGGCGTGAGGGCGGCCGCGCGGGTCGGGCTGGCCTGCTGGCTCGCCGGCCTGGCGGGCGGGTGCGAGGGCCTCCTGCCCGGGCCCGACTTCGAGCGGATGATCGATCAGGCGAAGGCGAAGCCGTACGCGGTCGATCCGCTGGTCCCGGGCGCGCCGGCGATGCGGTCGCCGCCCGAAGGGACCGTGCGGCACGCGGGGCCCGACGCCCGCCGGCGGCGCGCCGACCACCCCGAGCTCGACAGCGGGATCGGCGCGCAGGGCGAGCCGCTGGCGCGCGTGCCGCTGCCGGTGACGTACGCGCTGCTCGCGCGCGGCCGCCAGCGGTTCGAGATCCACTGCGCCACCTGCCACGGCGTGCGGGGCGACGGCGAGTCCGAGGTGGCGCGCCACATGGATCAGCGCAAGCCGCCCGATCTGCTCTCCGCCGGGGTGCGCGCGTTCTCCGACGGCCGCATCTTCCGCGTCATCGGCGCCGGGTACGGCCTGATGCCCGCCTACGGCCGCGAGCTGGCGGCCGAAGAGCGCTGGGCCGTCGTCGCCTACCTGCGGGCGCTGGAGCTCAGTCAGGCGGTGCGCCTGGACGCGCTGCCGCCGGAGCTGCGCCGCGCCGCCGAGAGGGCGCTGCCATGAGCGACGAGCGGTTCGCCGCGATCATCGCCGCCGACCAGCGCCCGTTCCGCGGCGGCGGGCGCGCCCTGCGGGCCGGCCTGGCGGCCGGCGTCGTCGGCGCGGCCGGCGTCGCCGTCGGCTTCGCGCTCGACGCCCGCCAGGCGCTGTTCTCCTGGCTGATCGCCTACACCTTCGTGCTGACCATCGTCATCGGCATGGCGGCGTTCGTGATGGCCTGCCACGCGATGAACGCGACCTGGCCGACCGCGCTCCGCCGCATCCCGGAGGCGGCGACGGCGGTGATGCCGCTGCTGGCGCTGTTCCTGATTCCGGTGCTGGTCGGGCTGCCGCTGCTCTACCCGTGGATGCATCCGGGCGCGATCGCCGATCCCCACACCGCCACGCTGCTGCGCCACAAGCTGCCGCTGATGAACCGGCCGTTCGTCGTCGGGCGCGCCGTCTTCTATGTCGTGCTCTGGCTGCTGATCTGCGGCGGCCTCCGCCGGCTGTCGCTGCGCACCGATCGGCCGGCGGCGCCGGATCTGACGCCGCGCCTGCGGGCGTTCTCGGCGCTGCTGCTGCCGGCGCTCGGCATCACCGCCAGCTGGGCGGCCTTCGACTGGCTGATGTCGCTGTCGCCCGACTGGTACTCGACGATGTACGGCTTCTACGTGCTGGCGGGCGCGTTCCTGGGCGCGGTGGCGCTGACCGTCGTCCTGGTCGCCGGCGCGCAGCGGGGCGGGCGTCTGACCGGGGTCCAGCGCGCGCACTACTACGCGCTCGGGCGGCTGCTGCTGTCGTTCGTCGTCTTCTGGGGCTACGTCGCCTACTTCCAGTTCTTCCTGATCTGGATCGCCGACAAGCCGATCGAAGCGCGCTGGTACCTGGAGCGGCTGCAGGGCGGCACCCGCTGGGTCAGCGCCTTCCTGGTGTTCGGCCAGTTCCTGCTGCCGTTCTTCGCGCTGCTCCCCTACGCGGTCAAGCAGAGCCGGCGCGCCCTGAGCGCGATCGCCTGGTGGCTGCTGCTCGCGCACTACATCGACATCCACTGGCTGATCGCGCCGTCACGCGGGCCGGGGGCGCGCACCTTCCACTGGCTGGACGCCGCCGCGCTGCTCTGCGTGGCGGGCTTCGCGACGGCGCTCGGCGTCTGGCGCCAGCGCGGGCACGCCCTCGCGCCGGCCTGGGTCCCGTCCTACCCGCGCGCGCTGGAGTACAGCAGCCGATGAGCGGCGAACCGACGCCCGCGCGCGCGCCGCTCCACCAGGAGCCGGAGGGGACGCCGACGCTGCTGATCGTGGCGGCGCTGCTCGGCACCGTCTGCGCCGGCACGCTGCTGATCGGCGCGGCCTTCCTGGTGCTGCACGAGCGGGAGGGGCGGCTGCGCCCGTCGCGCCAGTTCGACGAGCAGGCGCTGCACCTGCGCGACCGCGTGTCGGGCGTCCTGCAGCAGCCGTTCGAGATCCCGCACGCGCGCCCCAGCGAGCGCGCCGAGCAGGAGGAGGCGCTGCACCGCTTCGGCTGGGTCGATCGCCGCCGCGGCATCGTGCAGATCCCGATCGAGGAGGCGATGCGCATGATCGCCGGCGGCAAGGCCCCGTCCGGAGACGGCCCGGGAGGCGGCCGGTGAGGCGGCTCGCGATCCTGGTCGGCGCGCTGGCCGGCCTGGGCGGTGCCTGCTACGGGCGGCGCGCCGAGCGGGAGCGGGAGCCGCGCGCCGCCCTGCGCCCGCCGCCCGCCGTCGCGCAGGTGGACATCGAGGAGCACCTGGGACGCGCGCTGCCGCGCGAGCTCCGCTTCGTCGACCAGGACGGCACCGCCGTGCGCCTCGGCGATCTGTTCCAGGACGGCCGTCCGGTCGTCCTGGCGCTGGCGTACTTCCGCTGCCCGATGCTGTGCGATCTGGTCCAGCAGGGGATCGCCGCCGCGATCCGGGGCAGCGGCCTGCGTCCCGCCCAGGACGTGCGGGCGGTGACGATCAGCATCGATCCCGCCGACACCACCGGCAACGCGCGCCTGCGGCGGACGGGCCTGCTGCAGGCCGCCGGCGGCGCCCGCCCCGCGCCGCCGGCCGCCTGGCGCGTGCTGACCGGGAAGGAGCGCGACATCGCCGCGCTCGCCGACGCGCTCGGGTTCCGCTACGCCTACGATCCGGTCAGCCGCCAGTACGCCCACCCGGCCTGCGCGTTCGTGCTGACGCCCGACGGCCGCATCTCGCGCGTCCTCTACGGCGTCACCTTCCGGCCGTTCGATCTGCGCCTGGCCGTGGTGGAGGCGGCGCGCGGCGACATCCAGATCGGCACCGTCGTCGATCGCGTGCTGCTCACCTGCTTTCGCTACGATCCGAGCGCCCGCAAGTACGGCATCTACGTGCTGGGCGTGATGCGGGGCGGTTCGGCGCTGGTGCTGCTGGCGTTCGGGATCGCCTGGGCCGGGCTGGTGCGGCGCGATCGCGCGCGCGCGCGCGGCGCCGGCGGGAGGCGGCCGTGAACCAGCTCCTGCGCCGCATGCTGTTCCTGCCGCCGCAGGCGTCGTCGGTGGCGCGCGAGATCGACGGCCTGCACTACTTCGTGATCATCACGACGATGCTGGGCGCGATCCTGGTGACCGGCGTCGCCGTCACCTTCGTCATCCGCTACCGCGCGCGCGCCGGCGAGGCGCCGCGCCCCGCGCTGGCGCCGCGGCCGTCGGGCTGGATGGAGGCCGGGATGATCACCGGGCTGCTCGGGCTGTTCGTGCTGTGGTGGGCGATCGGCTACGCCCAGTACGTCCGCGTGCGCGTGGCGCCGCCCGGCGCGCTCGACATCTACGTCACCGCGAAGCAATGGATGTGGAAGTTCGCCTACCCGGACGGTCACCACACCATCTCGACGCTCTACGTGCCGGCGGGGCGGCCGGTGAAGGTGATCATGACCGCGCGCGACGTCATCCACAGCTTCTACGTCCCCGACTTCCGCGTGAAGCAGGACGTGGTCCCGGGCCGCTACACGACCGCGTGGTTCTCCGTGAACGCGCCTGGCACCCACCAGATCCTGTGCGCCGAGCTGTGCGGGGTCGGCCACTCGCTCATGCGCGGCGAGGTGGTGGCGCTCGATCCCGCCGACTACGCCCGCTGGCTGGCGGCCGGCGCCGACCCGCCCCTGGCCGGCCCGGTCGACGAGATCCCGACGTCGGTCGACCGCTTCCAGCCGCGCCAGGGGCTGTCGCTGCGCCGCGCCGGCGTGCGCGCCGCCGCCGACCGCGGCTGCCTGCGCTGCCACACCCTCGACGGCACGCCGCACATCGGGCCGACCTGGGCGGGTCTCTACCGCTCGACGGTGCCGCTCAGCGACGGCAGCAGCGTGATCGCCGACGAGCCGTACCTGACGGAGTCGATGATGGATCCGCTGGTCCGGCTCCACCGCGGCTTCCCGCCCGTGATGCCGACCTACCAGGGGTTGCTGCCGTCGCCGGAGGCGGCCGCCATCATCGAGCTGATCAAGTCGTTGCGCGACATCCCCGCGCTGCCGACGGCGCAGCCGGCGCTGGGCGGCGCCCCGCCGCCGGCCGGTCCGCTCCCCGTCGCCCCCGTTGCCCCGGTGGAGCAGCCATGACGGCCCCGGCGCACCAGCCCGAACCGGCGCCGGCCCGCGAGCCGGACTACCTGCGCGCCGGCGCGGGCGTCTGGTCGTGGCTGTCGACGACCGACCACAAGCGGATCGCGATCATGTTCTACGTCGTCGTGCTGTCGATGCTGTTCCTGGGCGGCATCTTCGCGCTGGCGCTGCGGGTCGAGCTGCTGACCCCGCGCCGCACCGTCATGGACGCGATGACCTACAACCGGATGTTCACGCTGCACGGCGTGACGATGGTCTGGATGTTCCTGATCCCGTCGATCCCGACGGTGTTCGGGAACTTCGTGCTGCCCATCCAGCTCGGCGCGCGCGATCTGGCGTTCCCGCGCCTGAACCTGGCCAGCTTCTACATCTACGTCGCCGGCATCGTCATCACCGCGGCCGGGATGCTGGCGGGCGGGGCCGACACCGGGTGGACCTTCTACACGCCGTACAGCGACAGCTCGCCGACGCGCGTGGTCCCGGTGGTGCTGGGCGTGTTCGTCCTCGGCATCTCGTCGATCATGACCGGCATCAACTTCATCGCGACCACGCACCTGCTGCGCGCCTCCGGCCTGCGCTGGGGCCGCGTCCCGCTGTTCACCTGGGCGATCTACGGCACCAGCATCATCATGGTGCTGGCCACGCCGGTGCTGGGCCTGGCCCTGTTGCTGGTCGGCGCCGACCACGCCCTGCACCTGGGCGTCTTCGACCCGACGGTGGGCGGCGATCCGGTGCTGTTCCAGCACCTGTTCTGGTTCTACTCGCACCCGGCCGTCTACATCATGATCCTGCCCGCCATGGGCGTGATCAGCGAGCTGGTCCCTACCTTCGCGCACCGCCGCCCCTCGTCGTACACGGCGATCGCGGTGTCGACGCTGGGGATCGCGCTGGTCGGGTTCTTCACCTGGGGCCACCACATGTTCGTCGCCGGCATCTCCGAGCTGGACGCCGGCATCTTCGGGGCGCTGTCGATGTTCGTGGCCGTGTTCTCGGCCCTCAAGGTCTTCACCTGGGTGGCCACCCTGTACCGCGGGCAGATCCAGCTGCGGACGCCGCTGCTCTACTTCTTCGCGTTCCTGTTCCTGTTCGTGTTCGGCGGCATGACCGGCGTCGCCGTCGCCACGCAGTCGCTCGACATTCACTGGCACGACACCTACTTCGTGGTCGCCCACTTCCACTTCATCATGGTGGGTGGCAGCGTCACCGGGTTCCTGGCGGCCGCGCACTACTGGTTCCCCAAGATGTTCGGCCGGCAGTACTCGGAGCGCCTGGGCCTGCTGTCCGCGACCGCCGTCCTGCTCGGCTTCGTGCTGACCTTCCTGCCCCAGTTCCTGCTCGGCAACATGGGGATGCCGCGCCGCTACTACAGCTACCCGGAGCGCTTCCAGTGGCTGCACGTGCTGTCCACGGGGGGCGCGTTCCTGCTCGGCTCGGCGATCCTGCTGGCGCTCGCGAACCTGCTGTTCTCGCTGCGCTGGGGCGCGCGCGCGGGCGCGAACCCGTGGGGCTCGCGCGGGTTCGAATGGCTGACCACCTCGCCGCCGCCCAAGCACAACTTCCCGACCCCGCCGCGCATCGACTTCAGCGCGTACGACTACACGCTCTCCGACGAGGACGCGCATGACCGTGCCTTCCCTCGGTGAGCAGTACGGGGGCTACCCGCGCCAGGAGCGGGCGCTCCGCTTCGGCATGTGGGTCTTCCTGGCCAGCGAGAGCCTGCTGTTCGCGGGCCTGTTCGCGCTCTACGCCGCCTACCGCGGGATGTACACCGCCGACTTCGACGAGGCGGTCCGCCACAACACGCTGGTCTACGGCACCGTCAACACCTACATCCTGCTGTCGAGCAGCTTCACGGTCGCGCTGTCGATCTGGGCGACGCGGCGGACGCGGCCGCGGCTGGCGGTCGGGATGCTGCTGGCGACGGTCGCGCTGGGGGGCGCCTTCCTCGTCCTCAAGCTGCTCGAGTACGCCGAGCACTGGCGGGAGGGCGCGCTGCCCGGCCCCTTCTATCACTGGGCGGAGCACCCGACGTTCGGCGCCAACCGCTTCTTCACCCTCTACTGGCTGATGACGGGGCTGCACGCGCTGCACGTCACCGCCGGCCTGGTGATCCTCCTCTGGCTCGCGTGGCGCGCGCACCGGCGCGCCTACACGGCCGAGCACTACACCAAGCTCGAGATGGGGACGCTCTACTGGCACCTCATCGACGTCATCTGGATCTTCCTGTGGCCGATCCTCTACCTCACCTGAGCCGCGCGGGAGTCAACCGACCATGGACCTGTCCAGGCACGAGCGAGAAGAGAAGGAGGGCGTCACGCTGCTCGGCTACGTGGCCACGTACCTGGCGTTGCTGGTGCTGGCGACGCTGTCGCTCGGGCTGTCGCGCTTTCACTTCGCGGGCGGCATCGGCGTGGCCCTGCTGATCGCAGCCGTCAAGGCGTGCGCGGTGCTGTGGACCTTCATGCACCTCGCGGAGGAGCACGCCTCGAGCCGGTTCGCGCTGGTGGTGGCGGTGTCGCTGATGGCGATCCTGATCGCGCTGACCTTGGTCGACGTCGGCACGCGACACACCTTCCCGCCGAAGTCGGAGGTGCCGCCCTCGGCGTCGTTCTACGTCCGGTGAAAAGACCTGAGCGCCAGCCCAGACGAGCGCACGCGCACGCAAAGGGGAAGAGCGCGCGCGAGCGCTCATCGTGGCGCCGGCGGCTTCAGGTGGCCAGGCGATCCCGGGTCGTCCGTGTCGCCGCCAGCGACGGGACCAGCGACAACGCGAATACGATGACCCCGACGATCACGTTGTTCCAGGTGGTGCCGTAGTTGGCTTTGGGTAGCGCGAACCCCGAGACGACCAGCCACGCGCCGGCGAGGGTGTTCACATACCGGAACGCCGGCACCGACAGCGAGATGACCGCGACGACGGCGACGATGATGCCCATGATCCAGGTGTTCGTGAACTGGGCCTGGCTGTGGTGCCAGACGAAGGCTGAGATGAAGAGCCAGATCCCGAGCACGAGGTTCACGTAGCGAGACTGCTGCGAATTCATCTTTCTCCTCCTGGGCCAGGTCCACCGGACCGACTGACCCGCGTTTGAGCCGCGAAGAAAACAACGGTCAAGCCAACGGAGGCTCTGTCGAGACGTTCAATCCAAGGCCGAAAATAATCAGTCACGCGCGTACGGGCAGCCGGCCTCAGGTTCAGGGGGACTCCGGACTTTTCGCCCGCCCCTCATCATCGGCGGCCTTGCGGCGGCGGCGTAGGGCAACAGCTTCCAAGAGAGAGGAGGGCTTCATGCGGTGGGGGCTGCGAAGAGATCTGGTGGGTGACACGTCGGTTCACGAGAGCGGGACGTTGCGAATTGTCGGCTCGTCGCTGCAGGTCGCTCTCGTCAGCGGGTTCACCTGGGCCGCGGGGTTGGTGGCCGCGCTGTCGATGACGTGCTGGGGGGTCGGCGCCTGGGTCATCCTGCCGGTCCTGGTGTTCGCGACGTTCGTGATCGCGTTGCTCGTCAACGGCGCGCGCGTGGCGATCGAACGCGAGAGGTGCGGGGAGCCGATCGCGCTCCCCGATCCCGAGTGGTTCTCCGACTCGGCCGTGGAGAACCTGGCCCGGCGCTTGACGGGGGCGCGCGCGAGGCTGGAGCGCGCCATGCGGGAGAGCCCGCGCGGGCCCGCGTTCGACGTCACGCCGGTGCGCCAGGGCGCCGCGGAGATCGAGCGCCGGGTGATCGTGCTGGCGGCGCGGGCGGAGTACGTGGCGTCGTTCCTGTCGTCGACGTCGGTCGCCGAGGTGAACGCCGCGCTCGAACGGGCCCGGGCGCGCGCGCGTGCGTCCGCGGGCGACGGCGACGGTGACGGCCGCGCCCAGATGTACGCCGGCCTGATCGCGACCTACGAAGGCCATCTGCGCAGCTTGCGCACGCTCGAAGCCGAGAAGGAGAAGCTGCTGGCGGCGGGCGAGCAGCTGGTGGGCACGCTGGAGGGATTCCCGGCCGACCTGACCCGCCTGCAGTGCCTGCGGCTGGAGGCCGTCGACGAGGACGGGGCGAAGGCCGCCGTCGAGAGCGCGGCCGCCGTCCGCCAGAGCCTGGGCGCGCTCGAGGAGGCGCTGCAGGACCAGACGGCCCCGAGCTAGCTCCGCGGCGGGACGATCACCAGCTGGCGCTGCACCTGGACGGTGAGCGCCGCGTCGTCCGCGTTTTGATCGCCGGCCGCCGCGGCCGCCTCGTCCGGGGCGCCCGTGTCGCCGCGCGCGGTCCCGACCCAGGTCGAGCCGGCGGCCGAGACCACGCAGGCCATCACAACTCTGTCGATGCGCATCGCTCGCTCCTCCCTTCCGTCCCTAAGATCATCTGGGGGCGAGGCATGAGGGCGACAACCGCGAGCGTGACGCCAGAGCGCGCTCACCCTCTGGACGATCCGCTGCTTCTCGATCTCTACGAGCTGACGATGTTCGAGGAATACCTCGAGGCGGGGATGCACGCGCCCGCCTCG
>DATBHU010000507.1:0-3312 GCA_036557265.1 Polyangia bacterium | reverse complement strand
GCCTGCAGCAGGCGAACGTGTCGGAGCGCTGGCAGCGCTCGGTCGACTACGTGATATCGGGCGCGCGACGGATGGCCAGGCTGGTCGACCAGCTCCTCGATCTCGCGCGGGCCCGGCAAGCCGGGGGCATTCCGATCAGGTTGACGCCCGAGACGGACCTGGGTGAGGTCGTTCGCGCCGCCGTCGACGAGCTGTCCGCCGCGCATCCGCGCGCCGAGATCGCGCTGACGATGGGGGAGACGATCTCGGGCGCCTGGGATCCCGACCGGCTGGCGCAGGTCGCCTCGAACCTGATCGGGAACGCCGTCGTTCACGGCACGGGGCGGGTCCGGGTCAGCGTCAGGCGGAGCGCCGCGGAGGCGATCCTGGAGGTTCAGAACGGCGGCGCGCCCATCAGCGCCGAGGTCGTGCCCCACATCTTCGAGGCATTTCAGCGGTCCGCCGGCGAGCTGTCGTCACACGGCCGCGGCCTCGGGCTGGGGCTGTTCATCGCGGAGCGGATCGTCGCCGCGCACGGGGGCCGGATCGGCGTGCGCTCGAACGCGGAGGACGGGACGATCTTCGCGGTGGCGCTCCCCGCGCCGCTCGCGCGGCCGGCGCCTGGCCTCGCCAGCGCCGCGGCCGCCGAAGCGCCCCACCTCGCCGTCGGGTGACGGGCGGCGCGCCCGGCGCCGTCAGGGCGCGTGCACGGCGAGGACGGAGATGCGCCGGCCCTCCGCGCCGTCGGTCACCAGGTAGGTCGCGGTGAACCGGCGGATCTCGCCGCCGGCGCTGCCGCGCCACGAGAACGTCCCCCGGTAGAGGGCCGAGCTGGCGTTCACGACGGTGACGGCGCCGTCGAGGAGCTCGGTGCGCGCGTAGCGGGCGGCGCGCATGCCGTCGATCTGCGGCTGCACCGCCGCCACGACCTCTGCGTCGCTGGTCAGCGAGAAGACGCCTTCGCTGGTGGTGATGAGCAGCGGAACCCCGTAGTAGGCCAGCAGCGAACGGCAGTCGCGCTCGCCGCGCCCGCACGCCGCGAACGCCGCGAGGTACTCGCCGAACCACCGGGTCACGTCGCTGCCGTCCATGCGCTGGACGATAGCGCCGATTGCGGGATCGACGTACTGACGCGCCCGCGTCCGGTCCCCATCCTGTGTGCCGCAAACCGACAAGGAGGAGACCATGCCGCCGCAGACCAAACCGAGCATCGTGTTCGCTCACGGCCTCTGGGCCGACGGTTCTTGTTTCAGCAAGGTGATCCCGACGCTGCAAGCGGACGGATACGAGGTGATAGCCGCGCAGAACAGCCTGGACAGCCTCAAGGGGGACGTCGACGCCGTCACGCGCGCGCTGGGGCGCGTCTCGAGTCCGGCCATCCTGGTCGGACATTCCTACGGCGGCACCGTCATCACCGCCGCCGGCAACGACGATCGGGTGGTCGGCCTCGTCTACATCGCCGCGCTCGCGCCCGACGACGACGAGACGTCGCAGAGCCAGCTCGCGAAGTACCCGACGACGGACGTCTTCTCTTACATCGATATCGTGGACGGCCGCATCTGGCTCAAGCCGGACGGCATCGACGCGTTCGCGGGCGACCTGTCCGAGCCGGAGAAGAAGGTGGTCTGGGCGGTCCAGGGCGTGCCGGTCGTGGACCTGTTCACCCAGAAGATCAAGGGCGCGGCCTGGAAGACCAAGCCGAGCTGGTACGTCGTGGCCAAGAACGACCACACCGTCCCGCCCGAGCTGCAGCGCTTCGTCTCCAAGCGCATGGGCGCGACGACCGTCGAGGTGGAGAGCAGCCACGTCCCGATGCTCTCCAACCCGAGCCTCGTCATCGACGTGATCCGCAAGGCCGCGGCGACGGTGCAAGCGTCGCCGTCGGCCTCCCAGAAGCCGGCGCGCCGGCCGTCGCCCTGACCCGCCGTCAGTTGCCCGCCAGCCGCAGCAGCGACAGGAACGAGTCGTGGCGGCGGGCGATCGGGCGCCCGTAGTTGTAGGGCGTGCCGAAGCCCTTCACCGAGTGCCAGATGGCCCGGTTCAGCATGTCGGCGTCCGCCGAGTCGGGCGACGACTTGTCGATCGCCAGCGAGAACTTGGCCATCTCGCGCTGCCGGCCTTTGAGGCTGGCCATCGCCGGGTTCATCTCGTCGAGCGGGATCTGGTTGGGCTGGAACGTGTACGGGGTCAGGTCGCGCTTCGACGTGAACACGTCGAACATCGGCTGCGCCGCCAGCGCGTACTGGTTCTGCGGCGGCAGTCCCAGGATCTGCTCGATGGTGCGGAACATGTTGACGATCGAGTAGAAGGTGCTGTTGACGGCGTGGTGGCGCGTGAACGGGCTGACCACCAGGCCCACCGTGCGGTGCCCGTCGACGTGGTCCAGGCCGTCCTGGGAATCGTCCTCGGTCACGAAGATGGCCGACTCCTTCCAGTAGCGGCTGTGCGAGATGGCGTCGACGATCTTGCCGAGGGCGAGGTCGTTGTCGGCGACCTGCGCGCGCGGCGTCGGGAACCCGGGGCTCGTGCCCGCCGTGTGGTCGTTGTAGAGCAGCAACAGCACCAGGCTCGGCAGCTGGCCGTTCTGCTCGAACTGGCGGAACTCCTGCAGGAAGGTCTCGGCGCGCAGCACGTCGGGGATCGCCGATTCGGCGGCGCCGTAGCTCGGGTGGTAGATGTCGCGCAGCCCGATGATGACGGCCTGGGCGGAGATGTTCACGTTGTGCGTCCCGTTCTTCCAGTCGTTGAACATGTCCGTCCAGGTGGCGGTGGACGGCGTGATCGTGTTCAGCCCGCGCTCGCCGTAGGCCCGCACCGTCAGGCCGTGCGCCTTGGCGCTGTCGTAGACCGCGTCCGTCGGCCCGAGCAGCATCGGGCTCTGGTTGTTGCGCCCGTTGCCGTACTTGTGCACGTACGTGCTCGGGAACGCCTGCAGGATCCAGCGGTGGCCGAGCGCCGACTGATCGCCCGGGCCGTAGTAGTTGTCGAGCAGCACGAACTGCTCGGCCAGCGCGTGGTGGTTCGGGCTGACGTCGCGTCCGAACTGGACCAGCGTCGGGTCGCCGTTCCCCTGCGGCATGTCGCCGAACACCTGATCGTAGGTGCGGTTCTCCTTGATGATATAAATGCAGTACTTGATCGGGCTCCCGTCGCCCACCTTCGCCGGGATCGGGTTGTCCTGCTCGCGTTCCTTGTTCCGCGGCGATTGATCCGCTGCCAGCGGACTGCACTCGAACGCCGTCTTGGTGTGCTTCGCCATGTCGGCCGGCGAGGGGGGCGGAATCACGGCCAGCGTGCCTTTGAACAGCCCGCCGATGTATTCGCGGATCGAGG
>DATBHU010000506.1:0-2394 GCA_036557265.1 Polyangia bacterium | reverse complement strand
CAGCAGCCGCGCCGAGCTTCCGAGCATGAAGAACAGGGTGCCACAGGTTGCGGACCGATTCTGTCCGCAATGGCTGCCATCATGTTTTTCATGAACAACACCAAGACCAGCACCGACCCGACCCGAAAGACCTACCGGGGCAGCTGCCACTGCGGCGCCGTCCGGTTCGAAGCCGACATCGACCTGCAGGCGGGCACCACGCGCTGCAACTGCACGCTGTGCACGAAGGCGTCGCTGTGGTGCGCGTCGATCCCGCCGGCCGCGTTCCGGCTGCTCGCCGGCGAGGCGAACCTCACCGACTACCAGCGCGAGGCGAAGATCGGCCATTTTCTGTTTTGCCGCACGTGCGGCGCGCGGCCGTTCAGCCGCGGCGACGCGCCCTGGATGGGCGGCGCCTACGTCTCCGTGCAGCTCACCTGCCTCGACGACGCCGACCTGTCCGACGTGCCGGTCAACTACTTCGACGGCCGCCACGACAACTGGCAGGCCCCGATCGCGGCGCGGTCGCCGGCCCGGATGATCTGAGGACGCCGCCATGAACGCCGACCCGTCCGTGACACCGTGGATCATCTCGCGCGACACCGCGCGGCTGCTCGACTTCGCCCGGCGCGCGTTCGACGCGCAGGAGCTGGCGCGCTTGCCCGACGCGGACGGATCGATCGTCCACGCCGAGCTGCGCATCGGGAACGCGATCGTCATGGCGTTCGACGCGAAGGCCGGCTGGCCGGAGACGCCGGCGTACCTGCGCGTGTTCGTCGACGATTGCGACGGCACGTTCCGGCGCGCGCTCGAGGCCGGCGCCGGCGAGGTGACACCGCCGACCACGTTGTTCTTCGGCGATCGCGTGGCGCGTGTCCGCGACCCCGTGGGCAACCTGTGGTGGTTGCAGAGTCACGTCGAGGACGTGAGCCTCGAGGAGGTGATGAAGCGCGCCGCGCAGCCCGACCAGGCGGTCATGGACGGCTTCAAGGCGTCGCTCGACCGGGCGATGCGGGAGGGCGGCGGCGGCAAGTAGGGCGCCCGGTCGCCGCCGTCGCGGCGAGCTTTGAGGCAGACTGCGCCGATGCTCACGGGGGTGGGCGGAATCATCCGCACGAGATCCGGCCGGCGCTTGCCCCAGTGCGCGGACGCGGTCAGCAGAAACATGCCCGCCAGGGCGAAGCGCAGCGGCGTGAACCACCCAGCCAGGGCGTGCACGCCGACGGCGCCGAGGCCGAAGAAGAGGAGGAACAGACTCGAGAGCGCGATGAAAGGTGCCATGGGTTCACGCTAGCCAGCCCCGTCCGCGGCGGCTTGAACGAACTGGCCGCGACGCGAGCGGGCTACAATGGTCGCGACGTCATGCGGGATCGTCTGTTCGCGCTGGCCGTCCTCGTCGCTGGCTGCGCCGCGCCGGCCGCGTCCGCGCCAGGCGGGGCCTCGACACCGGTTCCGGAGGCTCCGGACCGGGAGGAGCCCGCTCGTCTCGAGGGGGAGTTCCGCGACGCCGATCGACAGGCCGCGGATCTGCTGGCGGAGAGTCCGCCGCCGAGCTGTCCCGATGTTCACGCGTCGCTGGACAACCTCGGGGGGATCGCCGCCCGGATCTGCGCGCTGTCGAGCCGTCGCGACGGGCCCCACTTCGTCCCCGGCGTTCCCTGCAGCTACACGATGGAACGCATGAAGACGCTCGGGCAGCAGGCGAGGAAGCTTGGCTGCCAGCGCCGGGAGAGGTACCGCGAGCACCCGGACGGCGATTCACTGCTGAGCAAAGCCAGCTAGATCCCAGTACGAAAATGTGCAAACGACCGGTTGCACGTCGGTCGGGGCGGCGCTAGTGTGCAACCAGGAGGTTGCAGATGACGTCGACCGACAGGATCGAGAAGCAGGTGACGGTGCGGGCGCCCGTGTCGCGCGTCTGGCGCGCCATCGCCGACGCGCAGGAGTTCGGGCGCTGGTTCGGCTTCACGCTGGAAGGGGCCTTCGCGCCCGGCAAGACGATGAAGGGGACCTTCGACGGGCAGATCGACGAGGCCGCCATCGTCGAGGCGCAGAAGAAGATGGGCGTTCCGCCCGCCGGGGTGAAGCTGCCTGCGGGGAGCGCCGTGCTGTGCACGGTCGAGCGCATCGAGCCGGAGCGCTATTTCAGCTTTCGCTGGATCCCCTACGGCATCGACGCGGACGCCGACCCCGAGCACGAACCGACCACGCTGGTGGAGTTCAGGCTGGAGCCGGCGGGCGAGGGCACGCGCCTGACCATCGTGGAGTCGGGGTTCGACCGCGTGCCGGCGCACCGGCGCGCGCGCGCGTTCCGCATGAACGAGGGCGGCTGGGCGGCGCAGGTCGAGAACCTGAGGAAGCATGTCGACGGCGCGTGAGCGGGCCGCCGCCGACGTCTTCTTCGCGCTCGGCGAC
>DATBHU010000505.1:0-2578 GCA_036557265.1 Polyangia bacterium | reverse complement strand
GCCGGCCGTGCCGCCGCCGCTGCTCCCGGCTGCCCCCGGGGTGCCGCCGTCGGACGCGGGCGTCACCGCGCCGCACGAGAGCGCGACGGCGGCGATCGCGGCGGCGGAGAGCAGCGCGATCCTCGAAGTGACTTTAAGACTCATCCTTCAATCGTACGCTCGCCGAGCGGTTGCTTGACACAAATCGGGCGCTGACCAGGTTCGGTGTGGGCCATGTGGGAGGTGATGCGATGAAGGCACTGCGCGGGATCGCGGCCGAGGTGGGCAAGGGAGTGATCGCGGGCTTCGTGGGCACGGTGGCGATCACGATCGCGACGACGATCGAAAAGAAGCTGCGCAAGCGGCCTGCCAGCTCGGCGCCGGCCGACGCGGCCGACAAGGTGCTGCACGTGCAGCCGCGCGACGAGGCCGGCAAGTCGCGCCTCGGCAACGTCGTTCACTACGCGTACGGAACGGGGTGGGGCCTCGGCCGCGCGGCGGTGGCCGCGGCGTTTTACGCGGCGAGCGGCAAGCGGTGGCTGAGGCGGCGGGGGCGGCGTTCGCTGCTCGAGCCCGTCGCCTTCTTCGGGGCGGTGTGGGGCGCGGCGCTGGCGCTGCTCCCCGCGCTCGGCCTCGCCAAGCCGTTCTGGCGGTGGGGCGCGAAGGAGGTCGCGATCGACGCCTTCCACCACGGCGTCTACGCGGCCGCCACGGACGGCGCGTACCGCCTGCTGAGCCGGGCGTGAGGAGCTCGCGATGAACGCGATGAAGATGAAGATGAAGAGCGGCAGGTTTCCTCTCTGGCGTGTTCTCGGCCTGGCGGCGATCACCGGATCGCGCACGACGTTCGGACCGGCGCTGGCGGCGCGCGCGTCGGTGAAGCGGCCCGTGCTGCGCGCGATCGCGACGCTGCTGGCGGCGGCCGAGCTGATCGGCGACAAGCTGCCGGGGGTGCCGAATCGGACCGCGCCCAGCAACCTCGTCCCGCGCATCGCGAGCGCGGCGGGCCTCGCGCTGGCGTTGCGTCCCCGGCGACGGCGCTGGCGGCGGCGGCCGACGGTGGCTGCCACCGTGGCGCTGGCCGCCGGAGCCGCCGTGGCCGCGGCCTTCGCGGGCCTGCCGCTGCGGCGGGCGCTGACGCGGCTCCTCGGCGGCGGACGGATCGGCAACGCGCTGGCCGGAGCGGTCGAGGACGCCGCGCTGATCGCGATCGGCACGCGCGTCGCGCGCGGCTGACCTGCCTTCTCCCTGCGGGAGAGGGAAATCGCTTCACGTCAGGGCCGCGTGACGTCGCCAGCGGCTCCTCGGTTGGAGTAGTCTTCGGCCATGGCCGAATCCAAGAGCGCGGGCCTCAACTGTCCCGTCTGCCAGCTGCCGATCGGGGAGACCAAGCACTACTGCCATCTTTGCCGGGCGAACGGACGCGACATCCGCTTCGACTCCGGCCCGTGCGAGGCCGAGCACCTCTCCAAGACGCACACGCAGCAGGAGATCGAGGACTTCGACGCGGCCCAGACGATCAAGGTGAGAGTGGACGACCTGTGACGCCCGCGGTGGGGATGCGGGCGCTGCTGGCCGTTTTCGTCATCCTCGTCGTCGCCTGGGCGGGCTGCGCGACCGGCCACGTGGTCGCCGGGCCGGACGGCAGCGCCGCCATCGAGGTTCGCTGCCACCACAATCAGATGCGCTGCGCCGCCAAGGCCGATCGGATCTGCGCCGGCCGCTACCAGGTGCTCGACAACGGCGTGCGGCCGCAGACCGTCGTCATGCCGAACGGCACCGTGGCCACCATGCAGCCGGTGTTTCAGGGGTACATGGTCATTCGCTGTCAGTGACGGCGCGCGCCCATTCGGGCAGCCCGTTCGCGAACGCCGCGTGCTCGACGGCGAACGCGGCGCGCTCGTATTCGTTGCCGCGGTAGCCGCGGCGGGCGAGCTCCACGAGGTACTTCACCCAGAAGACGAAGAAGACGGGGCTCGCCTCGTCCTGGGCGACGTGGACGAACTCGTGGACGCGCGTGTACGGGTTCGGGGCCGGCGTGTTCCAGTAGAAGATCACGACGACGAACGGCAGCGGCAGCGTGAACGCGGCCCAGCGCCGGCGCGCGAACCAGCGTCCCACCGGTCCGGCGACGGCCAGCTCGAGCACCTTCTTGCGCGCGGGGGGCTGGGGCAGATGAAGGCGCGACACCACGCGCCCAGCTTACCGCCCGGTCCCCGCGCGCGCCCGGCCGCGCGTCAGCGCCGGGGGATGGTGACGCGCCGGCGTCGCGGCCGCAGGGCGGCGATCGAGATCGCGCCCAGCAGGACGAGGAGCGAAGCGAACGTGGTGCGCCCGGAGGCGGTGCCGTCGATCGCGCAGGCGCAGCCGCCCGCCGCGCTCTCGCCCGGCGTCGCACCGCCCGCGCCGGTCGTGCTCGCGCCGCCGCTGCCGGTCGCGTTCGTGCCGCCGCTGCCGGTCGTGCTCGTGCCGCCCGCGCCCGTCGCGTCGGTGCCGCCCGCGCCGGTGGCGTCGCCGCCGGCGCCGGTGCTGCTCGTGCCGCCGGTGCCGGTCACCGTGCCGGTGCCGCCGGTGCCGGTCACGACGCCGCTGCCGCCGG
>DATBHU010000504.1:0-7617 GCA_036557265.1 Polyangia bacterium | reverse complement strand
GTCGTCCTTCGCCAGCGCCGCCGCGCCCAGCAGCAGACCCCGCCGCCCAGCGGTCAGTCCCAGCTTCGACGCGCGATCGGCGAGCTTGATCGCGAGGTCGGGCCGCTTGACGGTGCGCTCGAACGCGCTCGCGGCCGCCAGCATGTCGGCGTCGCCAGCGTCCGCGACCAGCCGGTCGGCCAGCTCCTGCGCCTCGGCGACGTCGCCGCGCAGCACCAGCCAGCCCGCGAACGCGTCGGCGACGGCCATCGGCGCCTCGGCGCGATCGATCGCGGCGCGGAAACCCGCCTTCGCGGCGTCGATCTTGCCGGTCGCGACGTTCAATTCTGCGAGCAGGATGCGCGCCTCGACGTCGTTCGGCTCGATCTCGATCGCCGCCTTCAACGCCGCCGCCGCGGTCGCGTCGGCGAGCGCCCGCTCGGCGTCGTCCGGCTTGCCCTGCTCGCGCAGGATCTCGGCGGCGCGCAGGCGCGCCTCGAAGCAGCTCGGGTCGCGCTTGTCGACGCCCAGGTAGGCCGCCACCGCGCCCGCCTTGTCCTCCTTGGCCAGCGCCGCCGCGCCGATCAGCAGCCCGCGCCGGCCCGCCGCCAGACCCATCTTCGCGGCGCGCTCGGCCAGCGCGACCGCGCGCGCCGGACGCTTCACCGTGCGCTCGAACGAGCTGGCCGCCGCCAGCGTGTCGGCGTCGCCCGCGTCGGCGACCAGCCGATCGGCCAGCTCCTGCGCCTCGGCGACATCGCCGCGCAGGACCAGCCACCCCGCGAACGCGTCCGCCACCTGCATCGGCTGTTCGGCGCGATCGATGGCGCCCAGAAAGCTCGCCTTGGCGGCGCTGATCTTGTTGGTCGCCACCTGCAGCTCGGCGAGCAGGATGCGCGCCTCGACGTCGTTCGGTTCGATCTCGATCGCCCCCTTCAACGCCGCGGCCGCCTGATCGAGCGCGCCCGTCGCCCAGCCGACGACGGCCAGCTGCACGCGACCGCGCAGCGTATCCGGGACCGCGTCGACCAGCTGGCGCGCGGTGTCGAACGCCGCGCCCAGATCGAGCGCCACCACCTCCGCCTCCGACAGCTCGAGGTAAGTGCGCTCGATCGCCTCCGGGTCGTCGTCCTCGAGCGCCAGGCGCGCCGCCTGGCGCAGCGCCGGGATGATCTGCCCGCGATGCGCCTCGTCGTCGTACGCCTGGGCCAGGTGTGCCTTGGCCAGATACCCTTCGACCGTCTGGGCGATCTCCAGCGAGCGCGCGATCTGCTCGGCCGCGTCGTCGAGCCGGTCGAGGCGGATGAACAGCTCCGCCAGGTGCGCGCGCGGCTCGGCCGCCTCGTCGTCGAACTCCAGCGCCCGCTGCAGCTCGTCGGCCGCCTCCTTCCAGCGCTCCTCCTCCTCGTACAGCTGCGCGCGCGCGACGTGCTCGTACGCGTACGGGCTGATCTCGCGCGAGACGACCACCTTGCCGTTGACGATCTTCGTCACCGGCTGCGGTGCCGTCGCGCAGCCGGCGGCGGCGGCGACAGCGAGCGCGGCGACGAGACGTCCCCTCACAGCGGAATGTTTCCGTGCTTCTTGGGGGGATTGGTGTCGCGCTTGTTGGCGAGCGCGCTGAGGGCGCGGCAGAGCCGGGTCCGCGTCTCGCGCGGGCGGATCACCTCGTCGACGTAGCCGAGCGACGCCGCCGCGTACGGGTTGGCGAACTTGGCGCGGTAGTCGGCCAGGTAGCGCGCGCGCGCCGCCGCCGGATCGGCGGCCTTCGCCAGCTCGTCGCGGAACACGATGTTGACCGCCCCCTCCGGCCCCATCACGGCGATCTCCGCCGACGGGAACGCGAAGCTGACGTCGCCGCGGATGTGCTTGGACGACATGACGTCGTAGGCGCCGCCGTACGCCTTGCGGGTGATGACGGTCAGCTTCGGCACGGTGGCCTCCGCGAACGCGTACAGCAGCTTGGCGCCGTGGCGGATGATGCCGCCCCACTCCTGCGCCGTCCCGGGCAGGAAGCCGGGGACGTCGACGAACGTCACCAGCGGGATGTTGAAGCAGTCGCAGAAGCGGACGAAGCGGGCCGCCTTCACCGACGCGTCGATGTCCAGGCACCCCGCCAGGTGCGCCGGCTGGTTGGCGACCAGGCCGACGGGCCGCCCGTCCAGGCGCGCGAAGGCGACGATGATGTTGCGCGCGTGGTCGGGCTGGATCTCGAACAGCGCGCCGTCGTCGACCACGCGCGCGAGCAGCGCGCGCATGTCGTACGGCTTGGAGGGCTCGGCCGGGACCAGCTCGTCCAGCGCCGCGTCGGCTCTGTCGGCGCGGTCCTTGGTCGGCAGCCGCGGGGGATCCTCGCGGTTGTTCTGGGGCAGGAACGAGAGCAGCGTGCGCAGCCCCTCCAGCGCGGCCGGCTCGTCGGGGAACACGCGGTGGGCGACGCCCGAGCGCATGGTCGCCGCCGCGCCGCCCAGATCCTCCTTCGTCACCTCCTCGTGCGTGACCGCGCGGATCACGTCCGGGCCGGTGATGAACATGTGGCTGGACGATTCGACCATGAACACGAAGTCGGTGATGGCGGGCGAGTAGACAGCGCCGCCCGCGCACGGGCCCAGCACCGCCGACAGCTGCGGCACCACGCCCGACGCCAGCGTGTTGCGCAGGAAGATGTCGGCGTAGCCGGCCAGCGACACCACGCCCTCCTGGATGCGCGCGCCGCCCGAATCGTTCAGGCCGACGATCGGCGCGCCCGCCTTCATGGCCAGGTCCATCACCTTGACGATCTTGCGCGCGTGCGCCTCGGCCAGCGACCCGCCGAACACGGTGAAGTCCTGGGCGAACACCCAGGTGGTCCGCCCGTGGACGGCGCCGTAGCCGGTGACGACGCCGTCGCCGAGCACCTTGTTCTCGGCCATGCCGAAGTCGGTGGAGCGGTGCGTGACCAGCTTGTCCATCTCGACGAAGGAGCCGGGGTCGCACAGCAGGTCGATGCGCTCGCGCGCGGTCAGCTTGCCCGCCTTGTGCTGGCGCGCGATGCGATCCGCGCCGCCCGCCGCGGCCGCCTGCTGCTCCAGCGCCGACAGCGTCGCGAAGCGATCGGCGGCGGCGCCCTTCTCGTCGTTGACCTTGGCCGTCATCAGAAAATTGCCCCTGGCGCCGTCCCGGCGAAGCCTCCCGGCAGCCCGAGGCGCCCGTGCACGTAGCGGCGGATCGCCTCGCGCGCGTCGGCGGGCGGATCCACGAACGCCAGCTCGTCGCCCTCCACGTCGCCCGCGTCGACGACGGCCCGCAGCGCCAGCGGGGCGCCGTCCGGAAGCGCGAAGCGCAGCTCGACCGGGCGCCCCGGCTCGAAGGGCGCGCCGCGCGCCAGCCGGACGCCGTCCTCGCCCACCGCCGCCGAGAGCCGGAACACGCGCCGCGCGGGCGCGCGGATCTCGACGGGCACGGCGATCGGGGCGCGCAGGCTCACGGAAGGGCAATCATAACCCGCTTGCGATACCATGCCGTGGCGTTCGAACGGCAGGAAGGCACAGATGCGCGGGCGACGGGGACTGGATCTGCTGGTGGTGGCCGCGGTCGCGGTGGCGGGCGCGGGCGTGCCGCGCGCGGCCTCGGCGGCGGAGGCGGATCCGGGCGAGCCCTCCGTCTGCGCGCCGCCGTGCGCCGACGGAGAGACCTGCACCGGCGGAAGGTGCCTCGCGCCCCGCCGACGCGCGAGGCCGCAGGCCGCCGAGGCGCCACCCCAGCCGAAGCCGCCCGCCTCGGCGACGTACCTGGGCGTCCCGCAGGCCGCGCCGGGACGCGCGGCCGCCGCGCCCACCCCGCCGGCGCCCGCGCCCGCCCCGGCGGCCCCGACGCCCGGCCAGGCGTATCCGCCCCCACCCCAGCCGGATCGCTATCCCCCGCCGCCGCCCGGTTACTACTACCCGCCCCCGCCCCCGGGCCGCGCCCCACCGCCGCCGCCCGGTTACTACTACTACCCGCCTCCGCAGCCGGGCCGTGCTCCGCCGCCGCCCGGCGCCTACCAATACCCGTATGCGTACCCGTACGCGCCGCCGCCCCCCGGCACCTACTACCCAGCCCCGCCGCCGCCCGCGTACCGCAAGCGGCGGTTCCTGACGCTGCCGTACCTCGGCATCCACTCGTACCAGAACCAGGAAGCGTCGGCCTACGATCCGGGCGCGCGCTTCGGCGTGCTGCTGGGCGGGCGCATCGGAGACGTCGCATCGCTGAACGGCGAGCTGTCGATCAACCGCAGCAACGTCCACGGCCAGCCGTCGACCTCGCGCTTCGAGGAGACGAACGTCGTCTTCGCGTTCAGCCCGCTGTTCCAGCTGCCGGCGGGGCCCGTGGAGCTGGCGCTCGGACCGAAGCTCGGCATCTTCGTGATCGAAACGAGCCTGAGCGACCCGACCGTCGCCCTCGACCAGAACATGGAGGGCTACGTGCTCGGCGCCAACCTGGGCCTCTTCTTTCCGGTCTCGCCGCGCACGTCGCTGGGCGTGCTGCTGTCGTACGACCTGCTGTTCGCCGATCGCGCCTGCCAGACCATCACGAACGCGGGCGAGACCTGCAGCTCGGTCAGCGACTCGAACTCGTTTCGGATGCTGGGCCTGACCGCCGCGGCGCTGTTCTGACCAGCGCGGGCGGGGCGGCTAGGCGCTCTGGAAGAAGCGGTTCAGCGCCCAGACGTCGCGGGCGCGCAGACCCTGAAAGCGGATGCCGATGCCGGACTGATCGCCGGCGCCCTGCTTGACGACCCAGCGCACGTCGCCGGCGACCTCCACCGGCTCGGGCTGCGTCGGGAGCTGAAAGCGAAGCTGCACCGTGGTGCCGATCGGGAGCGGCGTCGCCGACACCAGATAAAGACCGCCCAGCGAGATGTTCCGGGTCTGCGAGATCTGCTTCTTGCCCTCGAACAGAACCTCGATCTCCAGCTGGCGATCGTACCGGGGATCGATTCTGCGAAAGTGCTCGGCCAAGGTCGTTCGTCCTTCTTCCGCCTTGCTGCGGACGCTACGGGGAACGACATGGTACGACAGTCTCCCACCTCGGGTCCAGAGGGTCCGCTTTCCCGGTTAAAGCGTCGGAATATCTGGGCAATGTGTCGGATCGCCGGTGACGTTGGCCGGATCCCAGGACTTGTTGTCGTAGACCGACGTGAACGAGTCATCCCAGCACTCGGTCCAGGTCAGGCTCGCCCCGCTGGACGGATCGACGCCCGTCGCGTCGGCCCGCCCCTGACCGCTCGCCAGCCAGCGGCTGGCGACCGAGAAGCTCTTGCCGGTGGCGTCGGTCGCGGTGAACTGCATCCCGCCCTGCCCGGTCTCGAGCGCCTCGTACGTGTATTCGATCATCGAGGTCGTCGTGTAATCCGGAGGCAGATTCGATGCGTTCGGGTAGAGCACCATCTCCATCGCCACGCTGATCGGGTACTCGGCGGTCGAGTAGGTGATGTCGAGCGTCTTCAGGAGCGATCCGTCCGTGCCGTGGTCGAACGTGAACCCCGCCAGCCGGGCGTCGTCGGTCTGGAGCGTGAAGTGGCCCACGCCGCGGCGCGCCCCGCCGCCCGTCGCCAGGAAATCGCCCTTGAGCAGCGTCGACCACTGGTCGCCCGCGCCGACCGGCTGCTCGTCGAAGTGGTAGTCGAACTGGTCGGCCACGCTCGCGTCGCGCGTCATCACGAAGCGCCACTGCCAGCCGAGGTGGTTCGCGTCCGGCGCCGGTCCCCAAATGCGGCCGTCGGGGATCCGGCTCGTGGGTGGATACATCCGGATCACGTCGGCGATCTTGAGGAAATCGAGGGCGCCGTTGAACGTGTTGATCACGCCGTGGGTGTCCTTCGCCAGCTCCGCCTCGTCGGCGGGCATGAGATCGCGCGGGATGGACGCGACGAAGTCCTGCCGCGCCGGCACGGCGTTCATGAACTCGAGGTCTTCGTTGGAGTAGTTCCCGCACGCCGCGAACGCCGCCGCCAGCACGAGCGCGAGCGCGAGCGGCTTGCCCTCACCCCGGCCCTCTCCCGCAAGCGGGAGAGGGGGAAAAGATTTAGAGGTCATAGGACACCATGGCGGCAAGCTCCCAGTAGCCGAGGGAGCGATCCTCGTCGATATTGTAGAGGAGGTAGTGGAGGCGGCCGCGCGCGATCAGGCTGGTGTTCTGCATGATGCGGAACGCCGCGCCGCCGACGAGGCCGGGTGACAGGGTCGAGAAGAACTGGGCCGGATAGATGTCGTCGGTGAAGCGCCGGCCCATCAGCAGCATCGCCAGGCGGCCGCCTATGAAAGGTGTCACGGTGCGGCCCGGCCACTCGACGGTCAGCGACGACGCCAGCGACACCTCGCTGAACTTGAACGGGGCGCCGACGTTCGACACGACGCCGTCGGTCGACCCGGCGGCGACGTCCAGGCTCCAGACCCAGTCGCGCCGGAGAAAGTTTCGCAGCGACAAGTCGACGGCCAGCATGCCGGTCGGTGGGAACAGGCTGGCGCCGCTCGGCGCTGCGAAGACGGATTGGTAGGTGGCGCCCGCGCCGAGCGACCAGCGCGACGTCAGGTCGACGCGGCCCGCGCCCTTGACCGGATCGTCGGAGAACGGCGCGTCGCGCAGGCGCGCCTCGGCGAGCGCGACCATCTGCCCGCGCGGTACGTCGACGTCGCCGACGCGCAGCCGATCGGGCAGGCGGCGCTTGACGCGGTAGTGCCCGGGCGCCAGCGCGACGCGGCGGTCGGCGCCGTCGGCCTTGCTGATCTCCGCGGCGACGAAGCCCTTGCCGTCCACGAGGAAATAGACCCCGCTCGGCGCTTCGCGTGGAAGGTAAACGCCCTCGTGGCGCACGGCGACATCGGTCAGCACCAGGTCGCCGTTGCCCGCCAGGTCGTAGCTGAAGGTCGGGTGCTGCGCGCCGGCGGCGCTCTCGGCGGTGTCGGCGACCGTGCGATCGTACGCGTAGGCGTACGCCTCGAACAGCGTGACGCGGCCGTCGCCGGATCTGTCGGCGCCGCCGAGCAGGCCGCTCGCCAGGTGGTGCGAGAAGTAGCTGCCGCCGATGGCGTCCGACTCCTGCGAGTCCTCGTCGGAGGTGCTGGACGTCAGGATCACCATCCCCTTCGCGTCGCGCGGGCTGTCCGCCTGGATCTCGAAGGCGGGCGCCTTGCGCGCGCCCTTGGTGCGCGTGCTGGCGCCCATGATCGCGCCCGACTTGCACGAGTCGAGGATGGCGATGCGAACGTCGAACTGCGCGGAGGCGATGCGCGCCTTGATGCCCTCGATCGGGAGGCGCGTCTCGCCCAGACGCAGAGAGCCGTCCTTGGCGTGGCCCGAGTAGTAGAAGAACAGCGCGGTCTGCTCGCCGTGGCGCTTGGCCTCGGCCGCCTGCATCTCGGCGGCGACCAGCGCGGAGAGCAGCTGCGACGCGGACGCGCCGATCAGCAGCGTCGCGTCCTCGCCGCGGACGCCGCCGAGACGCGTGAGGATGTCGTAGACCTTGCGCGCGTCGGCGCCGGCATAGAGCAACGCGCGCGTGTCGCCGCCGCCGCTGTCGTTGCCGGCGACGATCGCGAAGCGGCGCAGCCCCGCCTGGGCGCGCGCCGCCGGCGCCGCCGCCGTGACCGTCACGGCGGCGAGCAACCCGGCGAACGC
>DATBHU010000503.1:0-25321 GCA_036557265.1 Polyangia bacterium | reverse complement strand
CGATCCGGATCGACGCCGCCGGTGGTGGAGATGCGGCTCGAAACGACGCGTGCTCGCCGAGTGTCTCGGCGTGAGGTTGACGGTCCCGCATGATCTCCCTCCGGTCAGATGGTGTCCCGCGCGACGGCGGCGATAGCCATCCCCCTTGTTGGCGATCAATGTGAACTATATCTCAACGACTGTTCAATCATTGTGCTGAAATGCCACAGCGTGTCGCTTGTGCGATGGTGGAATCCGCGAAACGTCCGTCAGGTGTTTCGGGAACGTTCGTAGACGAGCAGCACGTGGTCGCCCATCCCGCGCAAACCGGGCAGGGCACTGATGCGATCCTCGAGCAAGCCCAGCACGCTCAGCAGGCCTGGTACGCGCGCAAACGCATTGCCGAAAGAGAGTGGCGGCAGCACCAGCCCCAGGCTGCGCGTCTCGATGCGCTTGAAACCGGAGCCGAGCGCGCGATCGAAGTCCCGTGCGCCGTAGTACTGCATCGAGAAGCGCTGTCCCTCCACGTCGGCAATCGCCTCGCGGCGAAGCCGCCGGAACGCCGCGCGAGGCTCCGCGCGCGCGAGGACCAGCGCCATCTCCAGCGGGCAGATGCGCGGAAGAACGACCGCGATGAAGCGGCCCTCGGGACGCAACGCGCGTTCCAGCAGCCGCCGGAGCGGATCCAGCGACAGCTCGCAATTGAGCGGCGCGAAGTTGGAGAACACGCCGTCGACGGCGTGCCCGGACACCGGCCAGCGATCGGCGATCTCTCCAACGCTGCCTTGCAGGACCTCGATCGCCTCCGCGCGGCCGGCGGCGGCTACCTTCGCCCGGGCCCTCGCGACCATGGCAGGTGCCAAGTCGCAGGCGACCACGTGGTGTCCGCGCGCCGCCAGCGCCAGCGCGTCCTCGCCCGTGCCGCAGCCGATCTCGAGCAGTCGCGCCGGGCCCGGGAAGTGGCGGTCGACGGCGCGAAGCACACGCACGCGCATCATCTCGATCAACGGGTTCGCGGCGGCAGAGAACAGATCGTCGTAGCGCGACGCGATGGCGTCGAAGGCGGCGGCGCTGGCGGGAAGCTGGTCGGTCATCTCCTTGGCCCTGTCCGTCGTCTACCACTCCGAAAGCGGGTTTTCCGCGGAGATCTTGTGAGATAGTCCGATCTCGCGTGGGCGCCGATCCGGAAATTCTGAGCGAGGTGCCGTTCTTCTCGCTGCTCGACGAGCAGGAGCGGGCCGCGCTGGCGGCGCGGGTCGACACCATCAGCAAGCCGGCCGGCACGGCGCTGTTCAACTACGGCGATCCGGGCGATTCGCTCTACATCGTGCGCGACGGCGAGGTGGAGATCTTCTTCAAGAACGACACCGGCGAGCGGATCGTGCTCGAGACGGCGGGCAAGGGCGACTTCTTCGGCGAGATCTCGCTGCTGGACGGCGGGCCGCGCACGGCGTCGGCCCACGTCACCAAGGACCTGCGCGCGGTGGTCGTCGACCGCGGCGACCTGGAGGAGTTCCTGCGCGCGCGTCCGGCGGCGGCGATGGAGCTGCTGACGGCTGCCGGGCGGCGGCTGCGCGAGTCGGCGAAGCTGTTGCGGCGCGGCGTCTCGCGCAACATCAACGCCGAGATGGAGGACAAGCGGACGGCGGTGATGCGCGCGGCCGACTGGATCTCCGACTTCTCCGGCAGCCTGCCGTTTCTCTTCATCCACTGCGGCCTCTTCTTCGTCTGGATCATCCTCAACACCGGGCCGCTCGCGCGCACGGCGATCGGCGGCTGGGACGCGTTCCCGTACGGCCTGCTGACCATGGCGGTATCGCTGGAGGCGATCATCCTGTCGGTGTTCGTGCTGCTGAGCCAGAACCGCCAGGTGGCGCGCGATCGCGTGCGCAACGACATCGAGTACGAGGTGAACGTGAAGGCGGAGCTGGAGGTCGCCCACCTGCACGAGAAGGTCGATCTGATGCACGCCGAGGTGCTCGAGCGCCTGGCGACGCTGGAGAAGGCGGCGCGCGGCTCCGCCGCGGCAGCCGCGCATCCGTACGGGCAGCCGCGAATCGGCTGACGCATGTTCGGCGCTCGACGCGCGCGCGCCGTCAGCGCTCGACGAAGTACACGTCGTCGATCCAGATGTCGGTCATGAGCGGAGGACCGTCCTCCGGGTTCGTGTTCCGCTGGGCCTGCCAGTTGATGCCGTACACCTGGGTGGGGAGCCACTGCGCCCCCTGGTAGCCCCAGGTCGGATCGATGGCGATGCCACCGACCGGCGGCGCGCCGCCATCGCCGGCGTCCAGCATCACGGTGAACTGCTGCCAGCTGGTCGTGAACTTGTAGTTCACGGCGTAGCTGTTGTAGCACTTCGAGGTATTCCCGCCGCCGCCGTTGCAAATCTGGCCGCGCGGGTCGGTGTCGGTATCGGGGAATGACATCTTGACCGCCAGCGCCTCGGTGTCCGGGTCGGGCGTCGTCGTCATCCCCCAGAAGGTGACGGCCTTGTAGCGGCTGATGTCGAACGGGACGGTGTACCGGGGGACATTGGCCGCGTCCGGCGACGGGTCGGGCGGAGCCCCCGCGTCGACGTCGGGCAGCTGCGCGAACTCGAAGCCGACGCCGCACGTGTCGTAGAGGCCGTTGAGCGTACAGAACTGACGGGCCGCGTAGGTGCTCGGTTTGCAGTTCAGCGTGTTCGTCGCCGACGGGACCGGGCTGAAGGCGAACATCATTTGCGTCGGGTTCGACGTGTCGGCGGGAACGCCGCCGTCGCCGGTGTAGCTCGCGCCGCTGTTGTACCAGTAGCCCTGTGTCATCGGCAGGGCGATGCCCGTGGCGAGCAAGATCGGCCCGTGGGTCGTCGTCTCCATGTCGTCGACCAGGACGTAGCTGGGGTCCGCGGCCCCTGCCTCGCAGCTCGGCGGGGCGTCCGTCATCGGGATGCCGGTGTCCGACGGCGGGTGGCCCGCGTCGGGAGAGCTCGCGCCCTTGCTCGAACAAGCGGCCAGTCCAGTGAGGAACGCCATGCCGACGAGCGAACCACCTGAGCAAAGAAGCTGCTTGCGCATCCCTACACTCCTATTTCCGCCTCCCCGACGGCCCGTGGCCCTCGGGGAGGACGGCTTTACGTCAATTTACTGGATCGTGATGCTGTAGTTCGATGTGGACCAGTTGCCGCTGTAGACCTCGAAGCCGGTCTGAACGCCGAGCAGATAGGAGCTGTTGGACAGCCCGGCGTAACCATGGCTTGCCGCGTCCTTGAAGTATGACAGCAAGTCGAAGTTGCTGACCGGGCTGCCGTTGGTCCCCGTCGCCACCCAGTAGCTGACGACCCGTTCACCCGTTCCGTTGGTGCCGACGTACGGCTGCCGCCCGTTGAAGGCGGAACCCATCGACGAGCCGAGGGGCATCTTGTCCTTGTTGCCGATCCAGATCATCAGCTCGACCTGCGGAACCGTCGGGGTGGCGGAGTTGCCAAACCAGACGTCGTAGACCGCGTCTCCGCTGGTGCCCATGCTGAACGTCCAGTTGCTCGTCACCGACTGGAGCTGGCTGATCTGCTTGGCGTTCTTGTAGGGCCCATAGAACTGGATGCCGTCGTGACCCGGCCCCCAGCCGCTGACGACGGCGGGGAAGGATCCGGGGCCATTGTTCGGGGCCTGGAAACCGCTCCCCGCGTTGTACGTGAAGCCGACGCCCCCGGAGGTGGCCATCACCTGCATCGTCATCGGATTCCCGTTCTGGGGGAACGGGGCGCTCTGAACGGCGTAGCCGTTGATGCCGTTCACGGCCTGAGGCTGCTGGTTGTTCCAGGTCGGCCCGTAATTGCCCGTGGCCACGACGGGATTCGGAGCGGTCATGATCGGCACGACGCTCACGATGCAGAAGTCGTAGCTGTGCGAGATGCTGTCCGGGAAGAAGGCGATCTTCACGTCCGTGAGGTTCGCCGGATCGACGGGCTTGCGGTTGTTGGCGTTGTTGGCCAGCACGGAGTCCGCAAACAGTGCGTTGTAGGTGATCATGCCGCTGGTCGGCACGCCGGGGACCGTGATGCCCGGAGCGTCCTTGGTGTTCGGATCCAGGTCCGTCGACGTCGGATACTCGAGGTTGAGGATCATGCCGCCGCTGCCTTTGCCGCTGGCTCCGGACTTCAACGTGATCGCGAAGCCGGCGAGGCTGCCCGCGTTGAACGTGCCGGGCGTCGCGGTGTCGCCGGGCGGTCCAGAGTTGACCTTGAAGCCGATGCCGGCGTAGCTGCCGGACCCTGTGCCCATCGTTCCGCTCAGGCACATGGCGCCCGCTGTCGCGTTCCACGGAATGGCGCCCATGCCCTTGTTGTCGCTGCCCTTGCAGCTGATGGTCGAATCGGAGCCGTCGCTGTAGCAATACCAGGCGCCTTTGATGCCCAGGGTGGTGCCGCAGACGTAGCCCGACGAGTCCTCGTTGATCTTGCTCGGGTCGGTGTTCATGCACCCGCTGCCGCCGGTGCCGCCGGTGCCGGTCGCGCCGCCGGTGCCTGCCGTGCCGGTCGTGCCGCCGCGGCCACCGGTGCCGGTCGCGCCGCCGGTGCCTGCGGTGCCAGTCGTGCCGCCGCGGCCGCCCGTGCCGGTCGCGCCGCCGGTGCCGGCGGTGCCGCCGGTGCCTGTCGTCCCGCCGTGGCTGCCGGTGGTGGTGCCGCCCGTACCGGTGGTGGTGCCGCCCGTACCGGTGGCGCTGCCGCCCGTGCCGGTGGCGGTGCCGCCCGTGCCGGTGGTGGTGCCGCCCGTCCCGGTGGTACCGGCCGTGCCGGTCGTTCCGCCGTGGCCCGTGCCGGAGGTGCCTGCCGTGCCGTTGGTCCCACCTCCGCTCGTGCCGCCACTGCCCGGGCCAGTCGTCGACGGCGAGGCGCAGGCGAGGAAGCCAGCGGTCGAGAGGGCGGCCATCCACAGGAACCGCGGACGGGTGCTTGCATAAGCTTGCCGAGTCATTGGAAGGCTCCTTTGCTGCGGGGGTTACGCGAGGTTATGCGGCGACGCGCGTTGAACGCAGGTCCGCTTATACCCCAAGAGCAGGGCCATTCGGCAAGAAAGGATCGCCGCTGCCGGGGGTCCCAACCCCGCTCGGTTGGCTCACTTTGCCCCTGGATCTCCCGGGATCCATCCACCGAACGCGGAGGCAAAATGCCAGCGCTCCACGAGGGTTTGCTGGACTGGCGCATGGCCGGACATACACTTACGAGGGCTCATGCCAAAGCGCCTGGTTGTCGCGATCCTGACCTCCACGATGGCTGTTGCCGCCGGCGCCGTGGCGGGGTGTGGTTCCGGCGCTCAGCATCCGGACGACGGCGGCTTGCAAGACGCCGACTTCGCCCAGTGCGACATGACGCCGGCCGTCGACTACATGCCGGGGATGCAGGCGACGTCGATGTCGGGCGGTTACGTCGCGACGGTCGTCTCGGCGCGCACCGACTTCAGCGACGGATCGCCGTCGGTCGACACGGCCGCGTCGGGGGGCCTGGACACCTGGGTCGTGTCGTTCGCCGACACGACGGCCGGGACACCCGCCGCCATCACCATGATGGCCGAGAAGCCGTGGATGCCGATCCACAAGCACGGCGCGTCCACGTTTCCCCTGGTGACGCCGGGCGATCCGGGGACGTTCACGGTGTCGAAGATGGACCTGTTCATGCTCGGCTACTGGTCGATCGTCTTCGACCTGCAGCCCACGTCCGGCGTCGCCGACAAGGTGACGTTCGCGGTCTGCATCCGGCAGTGACGGCGCATGGCGGCCGGCGAGCGCGACCCTGACCGCATCAACTTCGACTGGTTGATCCGGCTGCGCTGGGCGGCCATCGGCGGGCAGCTGATCGCGATCGGCGCCACGCAGTTCGCGATGCATCTGCAGATCCCGACGGCGGCGCTGCTGGCGCTGGTGGGGCTCGAGATCGCCAGCAACCTCGGCTTCGCGCTGCTCGCGGGACGGCGGCGGCCGCGGCAGGCCTGGCTGGCGGCGGTGATGGGGCTGGACGTGCTGCTGTTCTCCGGGCTGCTCTACCTGACGGGCGGCCCCAATAACCCGTTCAGCTTCCTCTATCTGATCCCGATCGCGCTGGCGTCGATCACGCTGCGCCCGGCCTGGACCTGGGCGCTGGTGATGCTGTCGCTGGCGTGCTCGGCGTTCCTGTTCGCGGCGCACCGCCCGCTCCCCCTCGGCGATCACGCCCGTCACATGAGCCTGCACCTGCAGGGAATGTGGGTCGCGCTCGGTGTGGCGGCGTCGTTCATCGTCTACTTCCTGCTGCGGGTCCGGCGCGCGCTCGAGCGCCACGAGCGCGAGCTGGACGCGGCGCGCGCGGCGGCGCAGCGGCAGGAGAAGCTGGCCTCGCTGGCGACGCTGGCGGCGGGCGCCGCGCACGAGCTGCTGACGCCGCTGTCGACGATCGCGGTGATCGCGGGCGACCTGCAGCGCGATCTGGCGCAGCCGGGCGCGTCGGCGCGCGCCGCCGAGGACGCGCGGCTGGTGCGCGCCGAGGTCGAGCGCTGCCGCGCCATCATCGAGCGCATGCGCGCCGACGCGGGCGACACGGCGGGCGAAGGGTTCGCCGCGGTCCCCGTGACGGCGCTGGTCGAGACGGCGGTCGGCGGCGCCGCCGACACGCGCGTCGCGGTCCGCCCCGAGATCGCGCCCGCCGTGGTCGACCGCCTGCTGACGGTCCCGCCGCGCGCGGTGGGGCAGGCGCTGTCGGCGCTGATCGAGAACGCGCAGCAGGCGTCGCCGCCCGGCGACGACGTGGTGCTGCGGGTCGGCCGCGCCGGCGATCGGATCCACTTCGAGATTCGCGACCACGGCTCGGGCATGCCGGCGGACATCCTGGCGCGCGTCGGCGAGCCGTTCTTCACGACCAAGCCGGCGGGGCGGGGGATGGGCCTGGGCGTCTTCCTGGCGCGGGCGGTGGCGGACCGGCTGGGCGGCGAGGTGACCATCACGTCGGCGCCGGGGACCGGCACGTCGGTGGTGTTCGCGCTGCCGCTGGACGAATCGGCGGCGGCCGCGGCGGAGGCGCAGGCGCGATGACCGCGCAGCCGATGTTGCTGGTCGACGACGACGAGGTGTTCCGCGAGCGCCTGGCGACCGCGCTGCGGCAGCGCGGTCAGGAGGTCGTCACGGCGTCTGACGGCGAGGCCGCGATGCAGGCGGCGGGGCGCGGCAAGCTGGCGGCGGCGGTGGTCGATCTGCGCATGCCCGGGATGTCGGGGACGGAGCTGGTGCCGCACCTCCTGAGCCTGCAGCCCGAGCTGCGCATCGTCGTGCTGACGGGATACGGCAGCATCGCGTCGGCGGTCGAGGCGATGCGCCTCGGCGCGCACAACTACGTCAGCAAGCCCGCCGACGCGGACGACGTGCTTGCGGCGGTGACCGGCGAGGCGCGCCCGATGCCGACCGCGTCCGGATCGGTGTCGCCGCCGCCGACGCTGGCGCGCGCCGAGTGGGAGCACATCCAGCGCATCCTCGCCGACACGGGCGGCAACGTGTCCGAGACGGCGCGGCGGCTCGGCATCACGCGGCGTACCCTGCAGCTGAAGCTGAAGAAGTACCCGCCGCGCGTGTGATCGGGTGACCGGTCGCCGTCAGGGCGTCGGCGACGGCACCGCCATCGACGAGTCCGGGCAGTGCGCGTTGCTCTTGGCCTCGGCCGTGTTCGTCCGATACATGATCGGCGTGACGACGCACAGGAGCGGCTCGCTCGTCACCGGGTCGACCTTGGGCATCGCCGTCGCCGGCGTCCAGTCGAGATCCGCGGCGCCGCCCAGCTGGTAGCGCGCGATCTGGGGCGGGATGGCCGGATCGAGATCGCCCGTCGCGACGAGATCGGCCAGGACGTCGTCGCCGATCGCCTGCAGGTGCACCTTCACGGTGACGTGGTCGGGCGCCATCGGCAGCGCGCCGTCCGTCGGATAGATCTTCTTCGGGTGCGACTTGTTGAACGACGTCGGGTCGTTGAGGTTCTGCATGACCGATCCCGGGACCGCCGCGGCGGCGATCGTCGACGCCTGCCAGAACATCTTCACCTCGCTGCCGGAGCCGTCGTACAGGCAGTCGCGCATCAACCACAGGTCGGGATCGGGCGAGCCCTCGAGGGGGAGGGCGCTGGTGGTGCCGCTCGAATAGATGACGTTGCCGCCCGCGTAGGCGGTCAGCTCGATCCAGGCGCGGCGATCGGGCGTGGCGCCGCTCGGGAACGCGTGGCCGGCGGTGACGTCCTCCAGCGTCAGCTCCAGCTTGTTCGACAGCTCGTTCAGGCAGAGCGTCGGCTGGATCACCCGGTCGAGCAGCGCCTGCGCCTGCGAGCGCTGCGCGTCCATCTCGGGGAACGGCGTCACCGCCAGGTCGACGCCCGGGAAGCTGTGCGCGTGCAGCGTCCGCACCTTCGTCGAGACCGTCGAGGCCGGGCCGCTCGAGACCTTCATGTGGCAGTCGGCGCAGCCCTGTCCGTTCGGCTGCACCGCGAACAGCGTCGATTGCCACTCCTTGTACGTGCGCTCGACGTGCGCGTTCTGCAGGTTCAGGATGTCGTGGCAGCTGCCGCACATCGCCGCGGACTCGACCGTCGCGCCGTCGAGCAGCCGGCTGTAGATCGCCTTGTGCGGCGTCCCCGAGGCCGGCTTGTCGAACGGGCCGTAGAAGCTGTCGTCCTTCGCCAGCGTGAGCGGGTTGTTGTGCGTGTCCGTCACCGATTCGGCGGCGTGGCAGAAGTAACAGGTCACGCCCTTCATCTTCTGCGGCAGCGTGTCGAGGTTCGATCCGTCGGTCGTCATGCCGAGCTGCACCGCCATCGGCGCGTGGCACTTCACGCAGAAGTCGCCCAGCGCGTTCTGGGTCTCGTGCTGCGCGCGCTGGTTCATGGCGCGGAACACCGGATCGTCGGACGCGTAGGCGTGCATGCTGCCCGACCACTCCTGGTAGGCGGCCGGATGGCAGGTCTGGCACGTCTCGGGATCCATCAGCGCGTCGCGATCGAGCGCCACGGTGGCCGTGCCGCCGCCGCCGCCGCAGGCCGCCTG
This sequence comes from Polyangia bacterium, assembly GCA_036557265.1. Taxonomy (GTDB): domain Bacteria; phylum Myxococcota_A; class Polyangia; order Fen-1088; family Fen-1088; genus JADGRB01. Next base: position 16,310 of record DATBHU010000503.1, on the reverse strand, counting down.
CGCGAGCAGGGCCAGCGGCGCCAGCCACGCGAGCAACGCGCGCACGGACATCGGCGTCAGCGGTGGGGGGGCCGGTGGGGGGGCCATCAGACAGCCTTTAGTATATGTCCGGGCGGGCCGGGGCCGTTGGGGGCCCCACCTGATAGGCCACCCCCGCGCCGGGAAACGGCTCAATTATTTGGGGCTCCGCAGGTCAACCAGCCGATCAAGGTCGCCTTCTTGTCGGCCGGCAGGGGCGGCGCGTCCGCGGGAGGCATCAGGCAGGCCAGCAATTGGCGCTGCATCGGCCCCGCGTAGCTGTGGGCGCTGATGTCCTGCCAGCTCGCGAACGGCATGGTCGACTCCTGGCCGCCGGTCCCGTGACACCCCACACAGTAGGTGCTGATGATCGCGCCGACCTCGCCGGCGTAGCTCGGCTGCGGGTCGGGACAGACCGGCGTCTGGAACGGACAGTCCTGGGTGGCGCCGGGGCCGCACGCGCCCGCGCCCAGCAACGCGACGAGCAACGGCAGCCGCCAAAGCGACAGCCGAGCCGCCGGTCGAGGCGATCGCATTGCCGGCAAGTGTGCCACGGTCCCCCGGGCGCGCGCCCGCCGTCAGTCAGCCGTGCCCGCGTCGGTCGCCTTCGGATCGGGGACGTGGACGAGGAACGCGGCGTGGCCGTGGGGCGAATCCTCGGGCGCGTCGTCGCAGTCCTCGAAGAAGTGGAAGCGGACGGTCCAGTTGCCGGGCGCGTCGAACGTGACCGGGCCGAGCGTGTACTTGCCGCCGGCCGCTTCGGTCGCCTGCTTCGGCGGCGCGGCCGGGTGCGTGTCGTTCAGGTAGACCTCGGCGCGCATCCCGGCGCCGGAGACCGGTGTCATGTCGGTCAGGTTGGTCAGCGTCACTGTGAAGGTCACGCCCGTGTTCTCGCGGACCGGCGTCGACGTCCAGACCACGTGGTACTTGCAGTCGTCGTCGTTGCCTTCGGCGTTGTACATCGTCTCGCCGTAGTCGCTGACCGGAGCGCCGGCATCGTCCGGCTGGCCGGCGTCGGTGTCGCCGCCCGCGGTCATGCACATTCCGATCGGCTGCGCCACGACGGCGCCGCTGGCGTCCTGGCAGTGCGTGTCGAGCGCGCCCATGACCGGTCCACCCGCGGGACCGCCGGGGCCGGAGTTGCTGCTGCAACCGCCGCCGATCATCGCCGCGCACGCTGCCGCGCAGGCGATGGCGATCGACGTAGACCACTTCATCGCATTTGGCATTCGCATGGTCGAGACGCTAAGCCCGACCCCGCGGGATCGCGCTGTGTAATATTTTCGCATCCGCCTGCGTAAAAACTACGCAGCCCCGTCGCTGACGGGCGGCGCTACTTCCGCCGCCGCCGCGACTTCGAGCGCGGCGTATCGCCGCCGCCCATCGGGTCGAGGTCGTCGAACGTCTCCACCGCCTCGCGCTTGTAGAGGTCGGCCTCGCGCGCGAAGAAGTCCGCCTCGACGGCGTCGAACGCCGCGGCCGGCGTCACCCGCGCCGGTATCGGCGTCTTGAGGCGCGGGGCGGGCGTGGTGATCGGCATCGGCGCCGGCGTCTTCTGGCGGGCCACCGGCGCGGGCGCCGGCGTGTTGCGCGCCGGGCGGACGGGCGGCAACTCGAGCGGCATGCCGTCGGCGTCGACCTTCACCTGCACGGTCGGCTCCAGCGCGATGGCCTGCGCGTCCGGCGTCTGGCGCGGCTTCACGGGCGGGATCTCGCCCGACACGATCTCGAGCTCGCCCTTGATCGTCGCGACGTCGCCGGATGGGACCTTCTTGTGCGTCAGCGGAATCGGCGCCTCGGCCTGCATGGGCGGCGGCGCTTCGGTCTGCGCGGGCGGTGGCGCCTCGCTCTGCACGGGCGGTGGCGCTTCGGTCTGCACGGGCGGCGGCGCCTCGATCTGCACGGGCGGCGGCGCTTCGGTTTGCACCGGGGGCGGCGCCTCGGCCTGCACCGGGAGGGGCGTCGGCAGCGGCGTCGGCCCGGGCGTTGAGAGCGTCGGCAGCGGCTGACTCGGTCTGCGCGCCAGCGTCGGCATCGGCTGGCTCGGGCTGCGGCCGAGCGTCGGCATCGGCCGGCTCGGGCTGCGGCCGAGCGCTGGCAGCGGCTGGCTCTGCCGGCGGCGATCGCTCCCCATCCCCGGCTGGTCGCCGGCGTGCGTTCCGAACGGCATCAACGGCCGGCTCGCGCTCCGGCGATCGCCCACCACGCCGCGCTGATCGGGCACCATCGCCCATTGTCCCAGCATCGATTGCGGGCCGGTGCTGCTGCGCGTCCCGTTCGCCGGCGCCGCCGGACGCGAGATCCGCTGATGAGGGCCGGAAGGTCGCCGCGTGGTCTGCGTGGTCTGCGTGGTCAGCACGCCCCCCTCCACGAGGCGGCGGATCATGCGGATGGTGTCGAAGATCCGGAACGGGCTCTCCTCGACCACGTCCGCCAGGCCGTGCTTGCCGTCGAACAGCCGCAGCAGCGGCACCATCTGGTTGGGCTGCATGCCGGTGATCGCCGGCCGCGGCTCGTCGACCGGGCGGTAGATCGTGCTGGGCGGGCCGAGATCGCGGGCGGCGTGGGCGAAGTCGCGCATGAAGCGCTCGCTCTCGTCCAGCACCTCCTGCGCCGACAGCGGGAACTGGTTCGGCTTCGACACCGGACCGTTCGCGACCGTCACGCGCGCCTCCTCCCACAGCAGCATGTGGTGCAGCGCCGGCAGGTTCTGCAGCGCGCGCACGTTGGCCGACGTCACCTTGCCGTTCTTGAAGCGGATCTCGGCGCGTTGCGACCCGCGCGCCAGCCGCAGCACGCACGAGCGCGCCGTCGCGGCCATCGCGCGCAGCAGATAGAAGAGGCCGTGGTATTCGGACAGCAGCGCCTCGTCGTCGTCGCCGTAGGCGCTCACCTTGGCGGCGTTGACGACGTCGCGGATGTAGGTCGGCGTGCGCAGGAAATCCGTGGCGCCGGCGGCGCGCGCGGACGTCTCCAGCGCCGCGTCGCCCAGCGCCAAGATCGGCATGTCGCGGTGCGCGGAGCGGAGCGCCGCGAGCACCTCGAGCGCGGGCGGGGACGGCTCGCGCAGCATGACCGTCGCGAGCGCCGGACCGCTGGTCCGCGAGAGCTGTACAGCACGGCTGAGGTCGGACGTGCGGGTGACCTTGCACCCCTCGCGTTCGAACCCATATGTCAGTGTCTCGAGCCCATGCAGGTCGGCGTCGACGATGAGAAGGCTGGACGGCTTGGTCATTTAAGGAAACGCCAGGGAAGCGCCGGCCAGTATACGGCTGGACGGCGGGAAACGCTCAAATCTCAAGGGGTCCGAGTCTCGTCAAGAAAAGTGGCCCGAGGGCGGCGGGAAGGCTCGCACATTGACGATCCCGACGCGGCCATCAGTCGCTGCGCGCCGCAGGCGCGGAATGCGACCGTCCATCAAAAAGATGGACGCGCACTCGCGCTTTCGCGCGAGAGCGGCTAGCCTTCGCGGCCCGTGTCGCTCTCCGTCGACGAGCTGGTCGCTTACTTCTGCGCTGGCGCGAAGCCCCGCGCGCAATTCCGGATCGGCATCGAACAGGAGAAGATCGGCGCCCGGCGCAGCGGCGCGCCCGTCTGCTACCAGGGATCGGACGGGATCGCGGAGGTGCTGGCGCGGCTGGAGAAGCGCGGCTTCGCCGCGACGCGCGAGGGCGAGCACATCATCGCGCTGGAGCGCGAGGGGGAGCGGATCACGATCGAGCCCGGCGGCCAGCTCGAGTTCTCGGGCGCGGCGCGCGCGACCGCGGCCGCCTGCCGGGACGCGCTCGACGCGCACGTGCGCGAGGTGATCGATCTCGCCCGGCCGCTCGACATTCACTGGCTGGGCGTGGGCGGGAGGCCGTTCGGCAAGCTGGACGACGTCGACTGGCTGCCGAAGGCCCGCTACGGCGTGATGCGCGAGTATTTCCCGCGCCACGGCCGGTCGTCGCGGCTCGCGCATCACATGATGAAGATGACGGCGACGGTGCAGGCCAACTTCGACTACGAGAGCGAGGCCGACGCGGTCGACAAGATCCGGACGGCGTACGGCGTGTCGTCGATCGTCACGGGCTTGTTCGCGGCGTCGCCGATCGCGGACGGGCGGCCGACCGGAGACAAGAGCTCGCGCGCGGCGATCTGGCTGGAGACCGACGAGGATCGCTGCGGCCTGCTGCCGTTCGTGTTCGAGCCGGGCTTCGGCTTTCGCGACTACGTCGAGTGGGCCCTCGACGTGCCGATGTTCTTCGTCGTCCGCGACGGCCACTATCGCCCCGTCGACGCCATGACGTTCCGGCGCTTCATCGCCGAGGGGGCGGGGGGCGAGACGGCGACGCTGCGCGACTGGGAGATTCACCTGTCGACGCTGTTCCCCGAGGTGCGGCTGAAGCGCTACATCGAGCTGCGCGGCGCCGACGCCGGGCCGATGCCGATGGCGGTGGCGCTGGGCGCGCTGTGGCGCGGGCTGCTCGACGACCGCGACGCGCGCATCGCGGCCTGGGAGCTGGTCGCGAATCACTCGTTCGCCGAGCGCGAGGCGTTGCGGCGCGAGGTCCCGCGGGCCGCGCTGCAGGCCCGCCTGGGCGGGCGCCGCCTGCACGAGCTGGCGCTCGAGCTCACGCGGATCGCCGACGCGGGCCTGGCCCGTTTGTCCGGCGGCGAGGACGACCGCCCGCTGCTGGCGCCGCTGTGGGGCTACGCGTCCGCCGGGCGCACGCCCGCCGACGACATGCTCGACGACTTCAAGGCCGCGGGCGGCGACCCGGCGCGTCTGGTGGCGAAGTGGGAGTTGCGGCTGTAGGGCGCGCCTCCGCCTGACGGGCCGCGCCTCTCGCAAGGCCAGCCCTCACCCCGACCCTCCCGCAAAGCGCGCAAGCGGTAGAGGGAGTAGAGGAGCCAGCGGAGAGGAGATCAGATCAGGTCCCCTCGCCCCGCGAAGCGGGGAGAGGGTTAGGGAGAGGGGCCTCCGACGAAGCTAGATCGTCTCGCTGTTCGGCGGGCGCTCGGAGGGGGCGGTCGGGGTGGTGGGAGCGCCGACGCGCAGGTAGCGCGACGCCATGTCGAACTCGAAGAACGAGAACATGCGCGTCTCGATCACCTTCTGCCAGAGCTGGTGCGCGTCGTCCGACCTGCCGTCGCCGAGCCGCCGCATCCCCTCGTAGAAGTAGATCTCGGCCCGCTTGCCGGTGGTGTCGGCGGCGGCGAGCATCTGCTCGTAGGTCATCTGACCGACCGCGTACCGCGCCAGCAACCGGTACCAGGCGGCGCCGCGCCGCGGCCGCAGATCACCGTGGCGCCGATCGAGCGTGCGCAGATAAGCCTCCGCCTTCGTGTCCGGCAGCTTGGTCGTGCGCCGCGACAGGTCCAGCACCCACAGCGACGTGTAGACCTTCACGTACTCCGAGACGGCCCGACCGGGACGCGACAGCGCCCGGTGATAGACGCTGATCGCGGCGTCGGTCTCGCCGTGCTGGACGAGGAACGCGACGACGTCGATGTACGTCTGGTCGCGATCGCCGTCCGCCTCGATCGCCTCGTCGAACTTCTGCAGCCCTTCGCCGTGCCGCCCGAGCAGGTAGAGGAGGCGGCCCACCTCGACGGCCGCCTCGGCGGAGTCGCCCAGGTTCTTGCGGCGCAGGTGCTCGATCATCAGGCGTTCCCAGCCGATGAGCGCGCTGCGCCAGGCGACCTCCGCGCCGTTGTGGTCGCCGACGGCGTCGGTGCAATCGCCCAGCAGCCGCTCCAGGCGCGAGCGCCCCTCGACGGAGCCGATGGTGTCGCGAGAGGCGTCCTGGGTCGCGCGCAGCGAGTCCAGCCCTTCCTTGACGGTCTGGACCGCGCGCCGCGGATCACCGCGCTTGAGCGCCAGGTTCGCCAGCTCGATGGTCACCTCCGCGGTCGGCTCGCCCTCCTCGCGCGCGCGCAGGAACAGCGGCTCGGCGCGGTCGATCTGCCCGGCGTTGACGTAGCTGCGCGCCAGCTCGAAGTCGATGTCGGCCGGTTTCACCTTCATCTCGGCGCTCTGGAAGCGCTTGCGCGTCTCGGCGAAGCGCTGCTTGAGCACGTCGGCCTCGGCGTAGGCGGGCGCGTCGCGCTCCGGATCCAGGCGCAGGCGCAGGCGCAGGAAGTAGAGCTCGATCAGCTCGGCCGACACGCGGCCGGTCATGTCGCCCGCCGCCGGCGTGTGCTCGAGGACCAGCTGCGCCTCCTCCAGGCGCCGGATCGCCAGGAAGTATGACGACAGCAGGCGGGAGACGTGGCCCGACAGCACCAGCAGCTCGGCGTCCTGCGGGTGGCGCGCGATGCCCGCCTCCAGCACGCGCAGCGCGATGATCGGATCGGGCGCGTCGCTGGCGGTGCCGCCCAGGTAGTCGATGCGGGGGAGGAACCGGCGCGCCAGCGCCAGGAAGTCGGCCCCGGCGGCGTCGGGTTTGGCCGCCGCGACGAGCAGCCCGCGCAGCTCGGGGTCATCGCCCGTCTGGCCGGCGAGCACGGCGGTGCGTCGCGCCGCCTCGCCGATCAGGCCGGCGCGCAGGTAGACGCCGCCCATGCTGACCACGGCGCGCTGGATCTCGTCGCCGTGCGCGAGCAGCAGCTCGCCCAGAGCGCGGCGCGCCGATTCGCCGCTGCCGGGACGGCGCATGCCCGACACCACCCGCTGCTGGCGTTCCAGATAGAGGGCGTCGAGGCGCGTGATCACCGACGGCGCCGGCCAGTCGCCCAGCGCGCCCTCCAGCACGTCGATGGCGCTGCTGCTCCGGCGCGGCCCGCGCTCCGCCACGTTGTTCGCTTCCTCCGTCCAGCCGACCACCTGCTCGAGGCGATCGCGCCAGTCGCGCACGTCGGGCTGCATCGTCGCCAGCGCCGCCAGCGCGAGCGTCGCCTGCTCGGCCCCGCCGCGCGGCGAGAACAGCGCCAGGACCAGCTCGGCCGCCGGGCGCAGCAGCCGCTGCTCGTCCTCGGGGATGCGGGGTGGGGCGCTCCACAGCTCGGCAGGGTCGTACAACCCCAGCGCGTCGCGGAACGACTCGAAGATGGTGTCGTAGACGTCGTCGTTCTCCAGATCCCGGACCTCGGCGCGCAGCTTGGTCGGATTCAGGGCCAGCACCGGGTCGAGCAGGTAGTGCAGCAGCTTGCTGCGGAGGCTCGCCCGCTCGGGGGCGTTGATCGGCAGCGCCTGGAACACCAGCCGCGCCTCGGTGAAGTCATCCTCGTAGGCGATCCGCCCGATGCGGCCCGCCTCGGAGACCAGCGCGCGCGACGGCCCTTCGGGGGCGGGCGCGGCGTGGTGGGCGCAACCGGCCCCCAGTCCGACCCCGCCCGACACGACGACGACCAGGGCGAGGCCGGCGGCGGCGCCGGCAACCTTAGATGTTGGAAGGCGGCGGGCGCGCATGTATCGACAGTTTAGTTCGTGGTTGCCGAGATGGTACGCTTTTCGCGTGTGGCGCCGGCGCAACAGCGCGGAGCTCCCGCTGATCGTCGCGCACCGCGGGGCGAGCGCGATCGAGACCGAGAACACGGTCGGCGCGTTCGCGCGGGCGCGCGCCGACGGCGCCGACGGCGTCGAGCTGGACGTGATGACGTGCGGGACGGGCGAGCTCCTGGTGTTCCACGACGACGATCTCGGTCGTCTCGCCGGCCGCCCCGAACGGATCGCCGACACGCCGTTCGCGGTGTTGCGCGCGGCCGCGCTGACGGCGGGCGCCAGGATCCCGACGCTGGACGAGGTGTTCGAGGCGTGCGGCCCCGAGATGCTGGTCAACGTCGAGCTGAAGCTGCCGGCCCGGGGCCGCCCGCCGCTGGCGCCGCTGGTCGAGGCGGTGGCCGGCGCCGTCGCGCGCGCCGGGGCGGCGGGGCGCGTGCTGGTGTCCTCGTTTCATCCGGGGGCGGTGCGGGCCTGGATGCGGCGCCAGCCGGCGGTGCCGGCCGGCCTGCTGTTCGAGCGCGACGCGCCGCTGCCGCTGCGGCGCGCCTGGGCGGCGGCCTGGCTGCAGCCGTCCGCGCTCAATCCCGAATTCGTCCTCTGCAGCGCCGCGCGCGTGGCCGCCTGGCACCGGCGCGGCTACATGGTCAACGTCTGGACCGTCGACGATCCCGCGGCGCTCGCGTCGTGCCGGCGCATGGGCGTCGACGGCGTCATCACGAACAACCCCGCCCGCGCCCGCGCCGCCCTGGCCGCCGATCAGCGCGGCGCTTCCACGCCGGCCAGGAACAGGCCGGCGTAGATCTTCGGATCGACGCCGCGGCCCGCCTGCTGCTGGGCGGCGAAGAAGGCCGGCAGCTCGGCCAGCGGCACCTCGTGGACGGTGATGTCCTCGGTGTCGTCGCCGCCGCCCGCGCCGACGCGCGTGAGCCCGCGCGCGTGGAAGAACGACACCACCTCGTCGCTGACGCCGACCGCGATCGGACCGTCGAACAGCGCGACCAGCTCGTCGGCGCGGTAGCCGGTCTCCTCCTCGAGCTCGCGCGCGGCGGCGTCGCGCATGCTCTCGGCGCGGTGCCCGTCCCCGTCGCCCACCAGGCCGGCGGGCAGCTCGATCACGCGCTGGTGCACCGCCGGGCGATACTGCTCGACCAGGATCAACCGGCCCGCGTCCGTGACGGGGACGATGACGACGATGCCGGTGACGCCCGGGCGCGTGACGTACTCCCAGCCGTTCTCGTCGACGAAAGTGAGGAACCGGCCTTTGGCCAGGACGCGCGGTTTGTCGTCGGTCTTCGTCATGTCAGTAGCTGTCGTAGGGGACGACGTCGATGGCGCTCTCGGCGACCTTGGCGTCGACGAGCAGCTTCTTCATCGCGGACGCCGTCGCCACCATCGTGATCGCCAGATCGCGCGCGTGCACGCGCCGCTTGATCGCGGCGTTGACCGCGGCCGGCGTGACCGCGTTCACCAGCGCCGGATAGTTGGCGACGAAGTCGGCGGGGAGGCCGGCGATCTCGGCGCCGACCTCGGCGGCCAGCCGGTGCTCGGGTGCGTCCATCTCCGACGCGTGCGTCCCGATCACGAAGCGCTTGAAGAACGCCACCTCGTCCGCGGCCAGGCCCTTCTCCATGAACGCGACGTAGAGGCGCAGCGCCAGCTTCAGCGTCGTGACGGTCTTGTCGCTGCCCGAGAACACCCACCCGGTGGCGGCGCCGACGCCCCGCCGCTCGGACAGCGCCAGGTAGGCGCCGTAGGCGAGCCCGCGCTTGCGCCGGATCTCGTCCATCATCGTGGAGTTCATGGCGTGGCCGCCGAACGCCGCCAGCCCCAGCGCCAGCGGCACGAAGTCGGGATCGCTCGCGCGCACGGCGGGGTGTCCGAACAGCAACTGCGTCTGCTGCCGGTCCGGCTTGTCGACCAGCTGGATGCGCCACCCCTTGGGCGGCACCGGCTCGCGCAGCTCGAGGGCGTTCGGCTCCGGCGCCGCCGCGGCGGAGAGCCCGCGGAAGGCGCGCTTGAGCGCGGCGGACAGCGCGTCGGCGTCGACGTCGCCGGAGAACGCGAACACCAGGTTCTTACCGACGAAGTGCCGCCGGAAATGCGCGCTCGCCTCGTCGGCGTGCGCGGCCGTCAGCGCCGCCGCGATCCCGTCCGGCGGGTGTCCGTACGGGTGGTCGGCGTAGAGGTTGCGCGTGAAGAAGCGGCCGGCCAGCGCGCGATCGTCGTTGCGCTGCTCGTCGATCTGCCCCAGCACCTCGTGCCGGGTCCGCTCCAGCTCCGCCGGCGCGAAGTTCGGGCGCACCAGCACGTCCGCCAGCAGCGCCAGGTAGGCGTCGAGGTTGCGCGTCAGCACCTCGCCCTCGAAGCGGGTCGAATCGGGCAGGGTCGACACCTCCAGCGTCGCGCCCAGGCCGTCGAGGGCCGCGTCGATCTGCTCGCGCGACTTGCCGCCCGCCCCGCGCCGGGCCCATTCGGCCGCCAGGTTCGTCAGCCCCTCGCGATGACGCGGATCGGCCGCCGAGCCCGAGCGCGACGCCACCACCACGTGGACCAGCGGCACGGTGTGGTTGCGGTCGACGATCAGCAGCGAGCCCGCCGGTCCGGCCCGGCGGAGCACGGGCGCGGCGACGGGCGGGGCGGGGGGCGCCTTCGCGGCGGCGGCGCCCGCGGCCAGCGTCGCCGACAGCAGCGCGCCGATCACGAACGCGCCTCGCTCTTCGGCCGCGCCACCACCACCGAGCGGGCGCCGGTGGCGAGATACGTCGCGGCGACGCGCTTGACGTCGTCGGCGGTGACGGCCCGGTAGGCGGCCGCGCGCGCGAACAGGTTCTGGAAGCCGCCCCCGGCGGTCTCGAACTCGCCCAGCGCCTCGGCCCGCCCGTGGCTGGACGACAGGCGCCGCCAGAACTCGGTCTCGAGCCGCGCCACCGCCTTGCCGAGCTCGGCGGCCGGCACCGGCTGCGCGGCGAGCGCCGCCGCCGCGTCGACGATCGCGCGCTCCGCCTGCTCGGCGGCGTGGCCCTTGGTCATCTGCACCCAGATGGTGTACAGCGCCGGATCGCGCGTGGGCGCCACCTCGCCGTGCACCGACGTCGCCGCCTGCGTCTCGACGACCAGCGTCCGGTTGAGGCGCGACGACGGGCCGCCCGCCAGGATCTCGGCCGCGATCTCGTAGGCGGCGCGCTCGCGATCGCCGAGGCCGGGGGCGGGGAAGCCGACGACCAGGCGGTCGGCGGGCACGGGGCGGGTCAGCGTGGCGCGCACCTCGGCGGCGGGCGCGCGCTCGGGCGCGGCGCTGGCGGGCGGCGGCGGTTCGGCCGCCGGGATGCCGCCGTACGAGCGCGCGATCACCTCCAGCGCCGCCGCCGGGTCGACGTTGCCGGCGATGATCAGCACCGCGTTGTTGGGCGCGTAGAAGCGCTTGTAGAACGCCAGCGCCTTCTCCTGCGTGATCGCCTTGATGTCCTTCATCCAGCCGATCACCGGCCAGCGATAGGGATGCGACTTGAACGCCTGCTTGTAGAGCTGCTCGTCCATCGTCCCGTCGACGCTGTCCTCGACCGCCGACAGCCGCTCTTCGACGACGACGTCGCGCTCGTTGTCGACCTGGCGCTTGCGCAGATCCAGGTTGGTCATCCGATCGGCCTCGAGCCGCGCCGCCAGCGCCAGCTCCTGCGGCGGCAGGTCGTCGACGTAGGCGGTGAAGTCGTAGTACGTCATCGCGTTCGCGCTGCCGCCCGCCGCCTCGATGGCGTGGTCGAACGCGTCGGCGGCCATGCTCTTCGTCTGCGTGAACATCAGGTGCTCGAACAGGTGCGCGAGCCCGGTGCCGCCGGCGCGCTCGTCCTCGTCGCGCGAGCCGACCCGGAACCAGGTGGTGTAGCTGATGCTGGTGGCGTGCGGATCGGGCAGCAGCACGACCTCGAGGCCGTTGGCGAGCCGCCACTTGCGGGCGGTCAGCGCGCCCAGCGACGCGCTCGCCACCTCGACGATCGCGCCGGCGCCCGCGGGGGCGGGCGGGCCGTCGCCGCTCGCGCCCGGCGCAGGAGGCGCGGGGCCATTCGAGGGGCCGGTGGAGGATGTCGTCCGCCCCCGGCTGGCGGCGCAGGCGAGCGCGGGCAGCGCCACGGCCAGCGCGAGCAGCAACGGATGTGTCATCGACGTCGGCGCCATCAGAATTTGAACGTCACCGTCACGCCGAGGTCCTGCTCGCTGATCGTGTAGTGGCCGGCGGCGGTCGGGCGCGCCCGTCCGGCGAGCTGCGCCTGGCAGCCTTCCGTCGTCAGGTTGTTGCCCGAGTTGACGCAGGCGGTCCGCTGCTCGGGCTGGAACAAGGAGTCGGTCACGTCCACGGCGCGCATGAAGGTGATGCCGTACCCGCCGCCCAGCCAGATCTGTTTGAGCAGCCGGAACTCGATCAGGACGACCGGCTCGACCTTGAACCCGTCGACCGCCGCCGGGGTGACGGCGTTCGCGTCGACGGCGCTGGTCTCGAAGCGGAGCATGCCGCCCAGCCGGATCCGCTCCCGCCACCAGTAGGAGATGCGCGCGCGCGCGTCCCAGACGTCCTTGAACCCGCGGTAGAGCACGATGTGCTGGGGGATGCCGTGGTTGTCGGCGTCCAGCGTCAGCCCGGATACCCGGACATCGATCCGGTCGTGCGTGTGCATCCAGAGCCAGCGCACCATCGCGGACAGCTCCAGCCCCGCGCCCAGGTGCCAGGTCGCGCCCGCGATCCAGACGTCGGGCAGCCGGTACGAGATGTCGCCGAACACGCAGCGGTCCGTCTGCCCGTTCGGGCACGCGAGCGCGCCGCCGCCGCCCATCGGGTCGCGCGGCGGCAGCGTGATGGTCGTGTGCTGGCCGGCGACCTCGACGTTGGGGACGTCGGCGCCCAGCGGATGGCTCTGGTACGCGATGCCGAGCTCGAACGACTTGCGCCGGTAGTAGAGCCCGGCGCCCAGCGTGACCGAGAACTTGGCGTCGCCCAGGCCGTTGCCCGACGAGATGTCGTAGCGGGCGGCGGCGCCCGGGTTCTCGACGTTGCACGCCGTGCCGGGCGGGCAGGTGCTCGACAATCCGGTGCTGCCGGCGCTGCCGCCGTCGAGCGCCAGATCCTCGGCGAAGGCGAGGTGCCCGGTCGAGAACAGGAAGCCGGGCGCGAAGCCGATGCGGAATTCGCCGAAGCGGATGGCCAGCGCCGGCGCCAGCTCGAGGTTACGCAGGTCCAGCGCCAGGACGTGATAGCGCGTCGGCTCGTCGTTGTTCGGCGACAGCGGGAAGGCGATCTTCTGCGTGTACGGCATGTACGTCGCGAAGCCGATCGTGAAGCGGTCGCCGCCGAAGTCGGTGCTGAGGGCGACGAACGTGTGCGGCCCGAACGGCTTGGGCCAGCTCATGTCGCTGGCGTGCGCCGTCGGGAACGTCATGCTGCCGCCGGGACGGCCAGTCATCGGATCGATCGACATCCGGCTGACGTCGACCGTGGTCGGCTGGGCCGACGCCGCCACCATCAGCTGGAAGCCACGGACGAGCCCGAGCGCGGCGGGGTTCCAGTAGATGGCCCCCAGGTTGGCGGCGGTGGGACCGGTGAACGCCATGCCGCCCACGAAGGGCTCATCCAGCGGGGCGGCGCCGGCAGGCCGCGCCACGGCCACGATAAGGAAGGCACTGGCCGCGGCGAGGCACGCCGCCGCGCCGCTCGCGCCCCCTCGTGTTCGCCAGCGCCGTCCGAGGCGCGCGCGGCGCTCGCTGAAACACATGAGGTGACGCGACGTTATCCGAAGCTCACTGGCGCGGCAACTTGACGCTCAGATACCTACATGTAACATCGACGCACATGCGCGTTCCGGCGAGTGGCGCCGTTCTGCTGGCGGCTGTCGCTGTTGCTCAGGGGGGCGGCTGCAGCAAGCCCACCTCTGACAGCATCCAGCTGTGGAAAACGACCGAGAAAGGTCCGGAACGACTGCACGATGCGCTGGCCACCCACTCCGTTCCCCCCAAGCTGCGGGCGGAGGCGGCGGTGGCGATGGTCGACATCGGGCGCTCCGAGGAGGTCGACACGGTCATGGCTCAGCTTCCCGCGGACGACCGCGCGGAGATCGCCAAGACGCTGGTGCCGGCTTATTCGGCCGCCCTGAACGCGCAGGGGCCGGAGGGCCCCTTTTCGGAGAAGGTGCTCGCCTACCGCGACGCGCTGTTCTCGCTGCGCCAGTCGGTCCCGGGGGAGACGCAGAAACAGATCGACGCCGTGCTGCTGCCGTCGATCGAGAACGAGCTGCGGGCCGGCAAGGTGCGCCAGGGGCGGCATTCGCTCGACAAGATGTTGACCGCCATCGGCGCCGAGTCGGGCGCGATGCTGGTACGGATCCTCGGGACCGACGCGCCCTACGGGCAGATCGCGGAGCTGCTGGCGAAGGTCGGCGACGAGCCGACGCGCGACAAGGGCGCCGCGGCGCTGATCGCGCGGGCGCCCAAGCTCAAGGCGACCGACAAGCGGCCGGACATGTTGTACAAGGCGGTCGGCGCGCTGGGCGGGCCGACGGCGGTGAAATTCCTTGAGGAGAAGGCGGCCTCGGGCGACAAGGAGGAGGCGGTGATGGCGGCGCGCGCGCTTGCGGTGCGTCGCGACCCCGCGGTGCTGCCGTTTGCGCTCAAAATTGCGGCCGACCCAAAGGCGGACAAGACTCTACGGGACGAGATGTTCGGGGTGATCGAAACCATCGGCGGACTCGACAGCGAGAAGGGGCTGATCGGCATCATCTCGTCCGACAAGGACGAGATTGTCCGCTACCGCGCGTTCGAATCGATCCTCGCGGCGCGCAAGGCCGAGGGCATCCAGCCGGGGCTGGAGGCGTTCCCCGCCAGCGCGGCCTACAAGAAGGTGGACGTCGACGATCTGCTGGTGAAGCTGATCGAGAAGCAGGGGGCGACCGCGCGCCCCGCGCTGGTGAAGACGCTGGCGTCGCGGGCGCCGCTGGCGCGCATGACCGCGGCGATGGCGCTGGAGCAGATGGGCCGCGCCCCTGACGCGCCCGCGCTGCAGCAGCTGGCGAGCGACAGCGCGCCGGTCAAGGGATTCCCGTCCGGCGAGACGGTGGGCAAACAGGCGGCGCGCGCCGCCGAGGTCGTGAAGAAGAGGCCCTGATGGCGCTGTTCGGACGAAAGAGCCTTCGCCAGTTCGCCTGCAACGACGCGCTGTGGGCGACGTTCGAGCGGATGGCGGGCGATCAAGAGAAGAACGTCGACGAGCTGGTGAACGACGCGCTCGAGGCGTACGCGCAACTGGCCGGCTACCAGACCGGCATCGACGCCGATTCGCAGCCCGACGGCCGAGGGGACGACGAGCCCGAGCCGCTGGACGGGCCGTCGACGCCGCCGCCGCTGGCGACGACGCACGGCCGCCAGCACCACGGCAACCAGGTCGGAGCCGGGCACGCGCAGCCGCCGCCCCCGCCGCCGCTGCCGGCGGCGACCCGGTTCGGGCGGCCGACCGCTCCGAAGAGCGCGCTCGGGGGCGTGTTCCAGAGCGGCATGGCCACGCCGCCGCCGCCGTCACCGTCGTACGCCAGCTATTCGGACGGCGCGCCGGGCGTGCCGGCGCCGCCGCTCTATTTGGTGTTCGACAACCAGAAGTACCGCATCGACAAGGATCAGTTCATCATCGGCCGCGGCGCCAAGTCGTCCGATCTGCCGATCAAGGACGGCAACATCTCGCGCAAGCACGCGGCGGTGATCCGGCGAAACGGGACCTACTTCATCAAGGATCTCGGGTCGACGAACGGCATCGACTACAAGGGCATGCGCATCGACAACAAGCGCATCGACGAAGGCGACGTGTTCCACCTCTGTGACTACGAGCTGCGGTTCACGTACAAGCGGTGACGGCGGGACGGCGCCCGGGCGGGCGCTGATCGGGGAAGGCATCGACGCGCCGATCGCGTCGCTCCGCGGGGCGGGTCCCGTGACGGCCGCGCGGCTCGGCGCGCGCGGCGTCGCCACCGCGCGCGATCTGCTGATGCGGCTGCCGGGCGGCTACGACGACCTCGGCCGGATCACGCCGATAGGCGCGCTGGGCGGCGTGGCGGACGGCGCGGCGGTGCTGGTGCGCGGCACCGTGAAGCGCCTGCATGTGTTTCCGCGCCGGCTGCTCGACGTGATCGTCGAGGAGGACGGGGCGACGGTGCGCGCGCGCTGGTTCCGCGCCCACGCGTCGATGGCCAAGGCGTACGTCAAGGGGAGCACGGTCGCGCTCGCGGGCGCGGTGCGCACCGCCGCCGACGGCACGCGGGAGATGGTGCACCCGAGCAACGTCTCGGCGGCGCTGGCCGCGGCGGGCGGGGGCGGGCTCGGACTGCGCGCGCGCTACCCCGACATCGAGGGCGTCCCGCGGCGCACGCTGGCGGCCGTGCGGGCGTCGGCGCTGGCGGCGCTGGCCGACGCGGCGGCGGAGCTGTTGCCGGCGCCGGCGCGCGCCCGGCTGGAGCTGCCGACGCTGGCGGCGGCGTTCCGCGCGCTGCACGCCCCCCAGGACGCCGCCGCGCTGGGCGCGGACGCGCTGGCGCGGGCGCGCCGGCGCGTCGCGCTCGAGTCGTTGTTCGTCACGCAGGTCGCCTTCCTGCGACGGCGCGCCGAGCTGGGCGGAGCGGCGCTGGCGCTGCCCCGCGCCGACGCCGCGCGCGCGCAGGCCCGGCTGGAGGGGGCGCTCGGCTTCGCGCTGACCGCGTCTCAGCGGCGCGCGCTGCACGAGATCGCGGGCGAGCTGGCGCGGCCGGCGCCGATGCAGCGGCTGCTGGTGGGCGACGTCGGCAGCGGCAAGACCGCCGTGGCCCTGGGCGCGGCCGCCCTGATGGCGGCCGCCGGCGGG
>DATBHU010000502.1:0-9472 GCA_036557265.1 Polyangia bacterium | reverse complement strand
TGCGGTGGTCGAGTTTTCCCTGAGCATGGTCGAGGCTTCAAGTGAAAAGCGTGTTTCAGCCCGCCCGGCGGCTCAAATTTCGCCTTTCATTCCCGACCGCCCGCGATCGGATCGATTGCGCCGCCCCCCAGTTGCGTCGGGCGGAGGAAGGGGGGAAAGTCGCCCGCCAAACGATGGCGGAAGAAGCCCAGGGCGCTGCCCGCCCCGCACCGGAGATCGAGCTTCACCGCCCCGCCGGCCGCGGCGTCGGCTACCTGGGACCGGCGCTCGCCTGGGCGGTCGTGTTCGCCGACCTCGGGACGTCGGTCTACTACGTGCCGGCGATCCTCTACGCCCAGGTGGGCGGGCTGGCGCCGTGGTTCGTGCTGGTGGCGGCGGTGGCGTTCGTGTTCGTGGCGATCGGTCACCTGGAGATCGCCCAGCGCTATCCGAAGGGCGGGGGCGGGGTCGCGGCGGCGAGCGAGGCGTTCGGCCCGCGGGTGGGGGTCATCTCGGGCGCGCTGATGATCAGCGCCTACCTGCTGACGATCGCCATCTCGGTGGTGACGGCGCTGCACTACATCGCGGCGATCCGCCCGTTCGCGCACGAGATCCCCCTGCTGTCGGTGGCGGCGATCGTGCTGCTGGGGACGCTGCACTGGGTCGGCGTGCGCGAGCTGCCGCGCGTCGCGCTGGCGCTCGGGCTCGCGGCGCTGGTCTGCGAAGGCGTGCTGGCCGGGGTGGTGCTGCTGCAGCTGACGCCGACCAAGTGGATGTCGGTCTGGGGCAACCTGCACCAGATCGCCTCCGAGCGCTGGACCGAGACCGCGAGCGGGTTCGCGGCGGCCTGGCTGGCGTTTTCCGGGCTGGAGTCGCTGGGCCAGCTGGCGCCCGCGGTGCGCGAGCCGCGCCGCCGCGTGCTGCGCATCGCCGGGGCGCTGGTGGTGGTCAGCCTGGTGGTGACGATGCCGGCGTTCACGGTGATCGCGATCGAGGCGGCCCAGGCCAGCATGATCGGCCCGCACCCGGCGCTGCTGGCGGTGGTCGCCGAGGCGTACGGCGGGCGCGGGTTGATGGTCGCGGTGTCGCTGACCGGCGCCGGATTCCTGCTGGTGGCGGCGAACGTCGCGTTCATCGGCTGCTACAACGTGTTCAAGGCGGTCGGCGAGCTCGGCTACCTGCCGGCCGCGATGGCGGCCCGCCACAAGCGCTTCGGCACGCCGCGCGTCGCGATCATCGTCATCACGGTGGCGACCGCGCTGCTGGTCGTGACGACGGGCGGCCAGCTGTTCCGGCTGGGGCGGGTGTTCGCGTTCGGGCTGCTGGGGTCGTACGCCATCACGTCGGTCAGCCTGGCGGTGATCGCGTGGCGCGAGAAGCGGCGCGGGGTCCGGATGATGGTCGAGGGCCTGGCCAGCGTCGCGCTGCTGGTGCCGTGGATCACCAGCTGGTTCACGAAGCCCGTGTCGACGCTGTACGGCGTCGCCGTCAGCGGCCTGCAGCTGACGGTCGCCTTCGTCACCCACCGCGGCTGGATCCGGTCGGGGCGCTTCGGCTACCTGCGTGCGGCGACCGCCGAGCAGGCGGCGGCGGCGGGGCCGTCGACCAACGAGGTGGTCACGCTGGCCGAGGCGGTGGCGCTGAAGAGCACCTACCCGTCGACGACGGTGGTGGCGCTGCGCGGGCCGAACAAGAACCTGTGCCGCGAGGCCGCGCGGCGCGCGCGCGGGGCGGGCGACGCGGCCGTCTACGTCATCGTGGTCGACGAGATCCCGGGGCTGTTCTTTCCGCCGCGCACCGGCCCGTCCGACGACGCGCTGGAGGTGCTGGACGCGGCGGTGCGCGACATCGGCGCCGAGAAGATGGAAGCGGTGCCGATCTGGCGGCTGGCGCACAACGCCGGCGCGTCGATCGCGGAGGCGGCCGAGGAGCTGGGAGCGCGCTGCGTGCTGATGGGGACCACGGCGCGCTCGGCGGTCTGGCAGTTCCTGCGCGGCGACGTGCTGAAGGAGCTGCTGCGCGAGCTGCCCGAACAGGTCCACGTGGTGATCTGTGAGTAGCGCGTCGACCCCTCCGCCGTCGGCCACGCCGGTGCCCCCGCTTCGCCCGCGGCGCGGCATCCACCGCTTCACGGAGATCCCGGAGGCGCTGTTCGAGCGCAAGAAGTCGTCGGGGCGGCTGGGCGCGCTGCTCGCCTGGTCGGTCGTGTTCGCCGACGTCGGCACGTCGATCTACTACGTGCCGGGCCTGCTGTTCCGGGAGCTGGGCGGCACCAGCCCGTCGCCGGCGGCCGCGTTCGTGCTGGCGACCGGCATCGCCTTCATCTTCCTGTCGCTGAAGTACGTCGACGTGGCGGCGCGCTACCCCGACGGCGGCGGCGTCGTGTCGGTCGCGTCGGACGCGTTCGGCCCGTTCGTCGGTTGCATCGGCGGCATCCTGATCTGCGTCGACTACTTCCTGACCGGCGCGATCTCGTCGGTGAGCGGTTTCCAGTATCTGGCGGCCGAGCTGCCTGGCTTGGCCCACGCGATAGCGCCCGCCGCGTGCGGCGCGCTGGTCGTCCTGGGGGCGCTCAACTTGATCGGCATCCGCGAATCCGCGTCGCTGACCGCCGCGATGGCGGTCGCGTCGCTGGTCGTGAACCTGGTGGTCATGGGCGCGGTCGTCGTGCACCTGCAGCCGTCGGCCTGGGTGGCGGTGATGCACCAGTTCACCGCCGTGGGGGCGCTGAAGCCGTGGACGATCCTGGTGGGGTTCGGCAGCTCGTGGCTGGCGTTCTCGGGCCTCGAATCGATCAGCCAGATCGCGCCCGCGCTGCAGGACCCGCGTGAGAGGACGGCCCTGCGCGCCATGATGCTGGTGGTCGCGTGCGTCCTGATCACGTCGCCGGTCATCACGGCGTTCGAGACCGCGCTGCTGGACGTGGCGCACGCGAACCCGGACCAGTTCGTCTACGGGCTGGGGGCGAAGTTCGGGGGGCGCGCGATCGGCGTCGCCGTCGTCCTGACGTCGTCGACGCTGCTGCTGGGCGCGGCGAACACCGCCATGATCGGCTGCTACCACGTGTTCCTGGCGCTGGTCCGGCTGGGGTTCCTGCCGCAGTGGCTGGCCGAGCGGAACCTGCGGTTCGGCACGCCCCACCGTGCGATCGCGATCTCCGTCGTCGTGCCGGCCGTCGTCGTGCTGGCCACGCGCGGTCAGATGGACGCGCTCGGGGACATGTATTCGTTCGGCCTGCTGGGCGCGTTCACGCTGACGTCGGTCGGCATCGATCGGCTGCGCATGCAGGAGCGCTATCGCGGGCCGGCGTTCTGGGTCGGGCTGTTCACCTCGGCGCTGGTGCTCCTCGCGTGGGGCATCAACCTCATCGAGAAGAAGAAGGCGACGATGTTTGGCGGCACGACCACGCTGATCGGCTTCGGCATCGCCTACGCCGTGCGGCGCGGGTGGATCGGCGGGCACCGCACCGGGTTCACCGAGGCCGAGGCCGCCGAGCGCGCGGCGTCGCAGCTGGAGGCGGCGGCCGAGCTGGTGACGCTGGAAGAGGCGCTGGAGGCGAAGCCGATGTACCCGTCGACCACGCTGGTGGCGGTGCGCGCGGCGAACCTGCGGCTGTTCCAGGAGGCGCTGGCGCGGGCGCGCGGCGCGGGCGACGCGGCGGTGTACGTCATCTACGTCGACGAGGTCCCCGGCCTGTTCTTCCCGCCCAAGGCCGGCCCGTCGCGCGAGGCGCGCCAGGTGTTGACGTCGGCGGTCGACTACTTCCGGCAGGCGGGCTTCACGGCCGTCCCGATCTGGCGCATGGCCCACGACGCGGGCGCGTCCGTCGCGGGCGCGGCGCGCAAGCTCGGCATGGAGGCGGTGATGGTCGGAACGTCGCAACGCAACGCCGTCTGGCACCTGCTGCGCGGCAACGTCTTGAAGTCGCTGGTCCGCGAGCTGCCGCCCACGACGCGGGTCTGGATCTGCAACTAGACTTCGCCGGCCAGCTGCTCGAGCCGCTCCTGCCGCCGCGCCGTCAGCACGAGCTTGGCGCCTTCGCGGGCCAGCGCGAGCGCGCAGGCTCGGCCGATGCCGGCGCTGGCGCCGGTCACGATCGCCACCTTTCCTTCGAGCTGTCCGAGCTGTGCGAGCTGTCGCGCGCCGCTGACCATTACGTCTCCTCCGGGATCGACCTGCCGCCACTTACCGTCTTTCGCTCGCGCTGTCACCGGTGCTCTGGCGGGCGAAGGCGAGCCGCTTACCTTGGATGGAGGCTGCGGCTCGGGAGGTCGTGATGGGGCAGGGCTGGAGGTTGGTCGGGGCGTGCGTCGTCATCGCGCTCGGCGCGTGCCATGGCGGCGCGCCCACCGGAGACGGGGACATCACCACCAACCCGAGCGGTGGCGGCCTCCCGGGAGGTCCCCCGAGCGGTGGCACCGGTGCCGGTGCTGGTACTGACCCAAACGGCGGCTCGTCCGCCACGGGTCCGGGCGTACCGTGTGGCGCGCTGGCGTTTTCCGCGCCGCTGACGCTGGCGCCGGCGGCGTCCGGTCAGGCGTACACGCGCTGCGGGACCCTCGGCCCCGAGAGCGGCTGGCAGGTCACCCTCGCGCCGGCGGGCAATCGCCTCGCGGCCCTGACGGGGGCCGGAACGGTTCGCCTCGTCGCCACGGACAGCTGGAGCGAGGTGGCGCAGCTCGCGTCGCCGCTCGGGCGCATCGACGCCGCGGCTTTCTCGCCCGACGGCACCGTGCTGGCGACCTTGTCGTGGGAGACCGGCACGGTCGCGCTCTGGCGGGCGGCCGACGGCAGCCTGCTGCAGGCCGTGCCCGGTCCGCCGAGCTCGGGCGTCGACACGACCGACGCCGCGCTCGCGTTCTCGTCCGACGGCGCTCGCCTGGCGACGTCGCTCGCGACGGTGATCGATCTGCAGACCGGCGCCAGCACCAGCTGGCTCGACGGCACGAAGTCGACCTTCGCCCTGCAGGTGAACCCCGAGAACCTGAGCTTCAGCGGCGGCGTCCCCGCCGCGGGCTCGGTGGCGCTGATGCGCTTCACCGGGGCGAACGCGCGCCTCTTCATCCAGGCCCACTACCAGGTCGGAAACTCACCGACCTCGACCCGGCTCTCGCTGCGCGATCCGACGACCGGCGCGCAGGTGGCGCTGCTGTTCGAGATGTTCACGCGCGCCTTGCTCGGGTTCGCGATCTCGCCCGACGGCAAGCTGGTCGCCGTCGGCAAGGCGGCCGAGGCCGCCGTGGGCGGGTTCGCGGCGGGCCTCTCGCTGTTCGACGCGGCCACGGGCGCCGAGGTCGCCTTCGATCCGACGTTCACGGGGATGGTGCTCGGCTTCTCGCCCGACGGCGCGCGTCTCTACACGCGCGCAGCGGACGCGATCACGGCGCGCGCGACCACCGACCTGCACGCAGCCGGGCAATTCGCCTGGCCTGTGGATGCCGTGTTTCTCGGCATCTCGCCTTCGGGCGACATCGTCGGCACGGTCGGCGGCCAGACCTCCTGGTGGGATCCGGCGACCGGCGCGGTCGTGCGGAGCGCGAGCTACCCGCTGGCGGCGGCGACCTGGTCGTCGGACGGCCGCTTCGGCGCGGGCAGCGGCGATCCGGCCAGCCTGTTTCATTTCTGGCGCGAGGCCGACGGCGCGCCGCTGTGCGCGCCGGCCGCGGACACGACCAGCGCGCCGTCGCTCGCGTCGCTCGGGACGCCGGGCCCCTTCCAGCCGCCGCAGACGGCCGCGTCGGTCGACGGCTCCCTGACTGTCACGGCGAGCTTCATCGTGCACACCCACGCCGCCGACTACGACGTGCTGACCGTGAAGGACGCGGCGAGCGGCGACATATTGCGCCGCTTCGGTGCCACCGTCGACACGCAGCCGATCGCGATCTCGGTCCCCGCCGGCGATCGCCTCTACACGGCGGCGGGTTCCGACGTCGCCATCTGGTGTCGCTGACCCGCTGCGGACGCGACAGGTGGTAGCTCTTCGCGTGTTGCCGTAGTCGTTCGAACGGACGCCCTTGCGGAAGTTGCCGCGGTAGGCGGCGCCCCGGCGGCGATTCACGGGCACGTTGGATGGCTGTGCTCGACGCGTGTATCCCGAAGCGCCGGTGCTATGTTGTGGCGCGAAATGCTCGCGAGGATCGTCACCGTCGCCGCCGTGCTCGCGCAGCTGCGCGCGCCGGCGGCGCCGACCGCGCCGAGCGCGCCGCCCATGCAGCCAGGGGCCCCTGGTCAGCCGCGGGTGGTCGCGCGCAAGTACGGCGCGATGGGCACGGAGATAACGCTGTCGGCGTGGACGAACGACGAGGAGGCGGCGGGGCGCGCGTTCGACGCCGGCTACGACGAGATCCGCCGCATCGAGCTCCTGATGACCGACTGGGAGCGGCCGGGCGAGCCCGAGAGCGACGTCGTCCGCATCAACAAGGCCGCCGGCAAGCGGGCGGTGCAGGTCAGCGCCGAGACGCTGGAGGTGATCCAGAAGTCGCTCGAGATGTCTCGCCGGTCGGAGGGGAAGTTCGACATCACGTTCGCGGCGATGAAGGGCCTGTGGAAGTTCGACGAGGATCTGGAGAAGAAGGTGCCGCCCGCCGCCGAGATCGCGCGCCGCCGCAAGCTGATCAACTGGCGCGACGTCGTCGTCGACGCGAAGGCGCGCACGGTCAAGCTGAGACGGGCGGAGATGCGCCTCGGGCTGGGCGGCATCGCCAAGGGCTACGCGGTCGATCGCTGCGCGGCCGTGCTGCGCGGCGAGGGGCTGCGCGACTTCATGGTGCAGGCGGGCGGCGATCTCTTCGTCTCGGGCAGCAAGGGCCCGATCAACTGGATGGTCGGGGTGCGCGATCCGCGCGGCGGCCCGCGCGACATCATCGCCCGCATGCCCATCAAGGATCACGCGTTCTCGACGGCGGGCGACTACGAGCGCTCGTTCATCCTGAACGGGAAGCGCTACCACCACATCATCGACCCGGCGACCGGCTATCCGGCGACGGCGTCGCGCGAGGTGACGATCTTCGCGCCGACCGCCTTCCTGGCGGACGCGCTGGACGACGCGGTGTTCATCCTCGGGCCGACCAAGGGGCTGGCGCTGGTCGAGACGTTCCCGGGCTGCTCGGCGCTGGTCGTCGACGCGAACAACCAGGTGTTCATGTCGAAGTCGCTGGAGGGGAAGCTGCAGCGCACCGGACCTCCGACGGATGGAATCTGATCATGACGGCTGACAGCAAGACGACGACGGACGTCGCCATCATCGGCGGCGGCATCATGGGATCGGCGGTGGCGCTGCGCCTCGCTCAGCGCGGGGTCGCCGTGACCGTGGTCGAGCGCGGCATCCCGGGCGCCGAGGCGTCCAGCGCGGCGGCGGGCATCCTGGGACCGCAGATGGAGGCGGAGGGGCCGGGGCCGCTGCTCGAGCTCGGGCTGGCGAGCCGCGCGCTCTACCCGTCGCTGGCCGGCGAGCTGCGCGACGCGACCGGCATCGACGTCGGCTACGACCGTTCGGGCGTGCTCGCCGTCGCGTTCGACGAGGCGGGCGAGGGGGAGCTGGTCGAGCGGCAGGGCTGGCAGCGGCGCCGCGGCCTGGAGGTCGCGCGGCTGTCCGGCGAGGAGGCGCGCGCGCGCGAGCCGGCGCTGGGACCGACCATCCGCGCGGCGCTGGCGTTCCCCGACGACGGGCAGGTCAACGCGCGCGAGCTGGCGCGCGCGTTCTCGCAAGCGGCTGCCGCGGCGGGGGCGCGCTTCTTGACCGGACGTTACGTGCGCCGCGTGGTCGTCGAGCGCGGCGTCGCGACCGGCGTCGAGCTGGACGGCGAAACGCTGCCGGCCGGGAGCGTGGTGGTCGCCGCCGGCAGCTGGTCCGGCGTCGTCGAGGGGAGCGGCGTGCCGTCGACGGTGGTGCGGCCGGCGCGCGGGCAGCTGGTGTCGATCGAGACGCGCCCGCCGCTGTTCCGGCACGTCGTCTCCGTGCACGGCGGCTACCTGGTCCCGCGCCGCGACGGCACCGTGCTGGCCGGCAGCACCGTCGAGATGGCCGGCTTTCGCAAGCAGGTGACGGTGGGCGGCCTGGCCGCGATCCTGACGCTGGCGCGCACGCTGGTGCCGGCGCTGGCCGAGGCGCCCGTCACCGGCACCTGGTCGAACTTCCGCCCCTACACGGAGGATCACCTGCCCGTGCTGGGCGTGACGCCGGTGCGCGGCCTGGTGCTGGCGACCGGCCACTTCCGCAACGGCATCCTGCTCGCGCCGATCACCGCCGAGGCGATCGCCGAGCTGGTCGCCACCGGGCGGTCGGCGATCGACCTGGCGCCGTTCTCGGTCACGCGCTTCGCGCGCTGACGCCCCTCACCCTAACCCTCTCCCTCCGGGAGAGGGGATCTGATCCCCCTCTCCCGCTTGCGGGAGAGGGGTGGGGTGAGGGCGGGCCGCTCTGGATCACTCCCGGTCGTCGGCGACGTCGGCGGTGGTGACGGTGCCGGCGCCGAAGCGGTCGGCGATGGCGTCGAGGGCGCGGTTCAGCGCCTGCGCGGCGGTGGGCGGCGGCGCGAACAGCCCGAGCTGGGGCGCGTCAGCGGCGACCAGGTTCTGCGCGGAGACGCCGGTCAGCCGCGTCGGCCGCGCCGGCTCGCGCGCCAGCAGCGCGGCGGCCTGGCGGTAGAGCACCTGGCCGTCGTCGGTCGGCTCGTCGAACGTCGCCCGCCGCGTGACCAGCGTGAAATCCGCGCGCTTCAACTTCAGCTGCACGGTGCGCGCGCGCAGGCCGGCGCCGCGCAGCCGGCGCGCCACGCGCAGCGCCTGCGCGTGGATCCGCGGCGCCAGCGCCTGGGCGCTCGCCAGATCCTCGTCGAAGGTGTCCTCGGCGCCGATGCTCTTCGCGTCGCGATCGGGGACGACCGGGCGCGGATCGATCGCGTTCGCCTGCTCCCACAGCGCGCGCCCCGACGGCCCGAGCCGCTGCGCCAGCGCGTCCGCCTCGAGGCGGGCGACGTCGCCGCAGGTCTCGAGCCCCATCATCGAGAGGGTGCGCGCGCTCTTCGGCCCGACGCCCCACAGCCGCGCGACCGGCAGCGGCGCCAGGAAGCCCGCGCCGCCGCCCGGCGGCACCTCGAGCTGGCCGTTCGGCTTGGCCATGTCCGACGCGATCTTGGCGACCAGCTTCACCTCCGCGATGCCCGCCGACGCCGGCAGCCCGACCTCGGCGGCGATGCGCGCGCGCAGGGCCCGCGCCACCTCGGCGGGCGCCCCGAACAGCTTGCGCGACGCGGTCACGTCCAGGAACGCCTCGTCGAGCGACAGCGGTTCGCAGAGCGGCGTGACCGAGGCGAGGATGTCGAACACGCGCTCGCTCACCTGCGCGTAGACGTCGTGGCGCGGCGACACCACGACGGCGTCCGGCGCCAGCGTCAGCGCGCGCGCCATCGGCATCGCGCTGCGGACGCCGAACGGGCGCACCTCGTACGACGCGGCCAGGACGACGCCGCGCCGGGCGTGCCCGCCGACGATG
>DATBHU010000501.1:0-29041 GCA_036557265.1 Polyangia bacterium | reverse complement strand
CGCCCCGAGCGACGCCCAGATGAAGGCGATCGACAGCGTCACCGCGACGATCTGCGCGCTGAACCAGACCTGGCCGACGACGGAACAGAAGTAGTAGACCGAACCGACGCCGAACATCGCGGTCAGCCACAGGTCGTCGGTCTCCGTGCGGCGCGACAGGCCGCGCGCGCGCAGGTGGCGCAGCAGCAGGAACAGCAGCATCGGGTTCAGACCCGCCCACAGCGCGTTGAACAGAACGTCGTTGAACGACATCCCCCACACGGCCACGAACGGCAGCATCAGCACCGCCGGGAACGGCGGGAACGACACGTAGCGGATCGACGATCGCGACGCGATGTCGCCGGCCGGCACCGTCTCGGACTTGCCGCGCAGCGGGTAGAACCGGTCGACCGATCCGCCCATCTTGCTGCCGTAGATTCCGCGCAGCTCGCGCCCGTCACGCAGCTTCAGCACGTCGACCTTCGCCCAGTCGTTCTCGTTGGGCGGCTGGCCGGCGAGCGCCAGGCGGCCGTGCAGCCAGCCGTCGGCCAGGTAGACGTAGTGGTTGTAGGGCGAGTGGCTGGCGAGCCGCCCGCCGGCCGTGGCGAGGTAGGCGCCGGCGAACACGACGTAGACGATGATCGCGCCACGGCGACCGCGGAAGGCGTTCAGCCACCGCGGCGGGCGAGCCACCGCGCCTGCGGGCGCGGGCGCAGCGGGGGCGTCGGCTCCGGACGCGTCGCCTCCGGACGGACCGGCCGCCGTCATGGTTGCCCGCGCCTGTACATCGTCACCAGCGGGACGCCCTCCCGCTCGCGCACCATGAACGGCTTCGTCGTCCCGTAGCTCTCCCAGAACCAACCCTCGTAGATCGCCCAGTGCTTTTCGTAGAACAGGATCCCGACCTGCGATCGGCGCAGCGCCTCCTCACCGAAGCCGGTGTCGCCGACGCTCATGTCCAGGAGCCCGTCCCGTTTGTACATCGACAGCGCGTCATGAATGACGTCGTGCCAATACATCGCACGATTCGCGGGCGCGTCGCGATTGATCTGGTCCAGCATCGGCAGGACCGAGTATCCCCAGAACTGGCGGTTCATCCCCAGCGAGGCGCCGCCCGCGAAACCGCCCGCCAGCAGGTTGTAGTGCGAAAGGCCGTCGGGATGCGAGCGCCGCGTCTCGACGACCGCCGGCAGGCAGACGAGCACCGCCAGCGCCGCCGGCGCTGCCCGACGCAAGCCGGCCTGCGCCGCCGGTAGCACGCCTGCCAGCGCGGGGATCAGCCGCGCCAGACCAATCCCGGCCAGCACGGCCAGATACGGCATCGCCGTCATGAAGTGTTTGACGCCGCCGAAGATCGGCGTCGACGGCACCGCCAGCACGGCCAGCGGCCCCAGCGTCTGCGCGAGCAGGAACGCGCCGGGCGCGCGATCGACGTCGGCGCCCGGGCGCAGCCAGCTCGGCTTCGCGGCGTCGGACTCCGGGCCCTCCGCGGGCCCGTCGGCGGCGACCGGCTGGCCGCGCCGCCGGCGCGCGAGCACCACCGCGCCGACCGCCGCCAGCGCCAGCGTCGTGACCGGAACGGTGAAGCCTGTCTCCACGAACGGCGCCGTGGCCCGGATCAGCTTGCGCGCCGTCGTGGTGGGCGGGTTGTTCCAGTTCATGCCGAGATATTCGAAGTTGTAGTGCTCGTGCTGCAGGTGCCGGTTGATGTACGCGCGCGTCCGCGCGATCGGCGCGCTCCACAGCCAGGGCCAGTGGGCGAAGAAGATGATCGGCCCGAGGACCAGCATCGCCACGAACGCCAGCGGCGGCCTCGGAAGCCGGCGCGCGCGCAGATCGCCCCGCCGCATCCACAGGTAGTGCGCCACCAGAAAGAACGGCATCAGCCAGGCGTTGTGCTTGACCCCCAGCGCGATCCCGAACAGCACGCCCGCCGCGATCCCCCAGCGCGGGCTGCGCAGCGACTTCCAGTAGGCGAACCCGACGGCGAACGCCATGGTGGTGATCGGCGCGTCGAAGCAGGCGATCTGCGCGTGGAAGAAGTAGTGCGGCTGCGCCAGCGTCAGCGCCGCCGCGGCCGCCGCGGGCGCGCGCGACAGCCAGCCGCGCGCGAACCGGTAGACCATGCCGACCAGCAGCGCCGCGAACAGGATCGCGGGAAAGCGAAAGGCGGTCGATTCACGGGCGAACAGCGGCAGCGTGAGGTGCCGGCCGGGCACCGCGATCGGGTGCAGACCGCGCGTCGGACCCGTGCACTGGCAGCGGTGAAACGCGCGCCAGGAGAGACCGTAGAGGGTCTTCATGATCACCGGGTGATCGGGCGCGTTGTCGCTCCAGTAGTGATCGATCACCGGCGCCGTGAACGCGCGCCGGAGCTGCCCGTGGCTGACGTCGGAGGCCAGCTCCTCGAACCAGCCCCAGTAGCGCTCGCCGGCACGGAAATACTGGCCCTCGTCACGACCGAAGCCCTGCCTCCCCTCGACGGACAGCAACCAGATCACCGTCGCCAGCCCGAGCGCGACTGCAATCAACCAGTCGATGCGCCGCGCGTCCAGGCGGAGGCGCCTCATTCGCGGGCCTCCGCGGCGATGGCGAAGTGGCGCGCGCGCGGCGCCGGAGAGGTGATCTCGAAGCGAACCGCCGCGGTCTGGCCCGCGCGCGCCGACGTGTCGATGCGGCGCACCGCCCAGCCGTCGTCGTTGCCGGTCGTGAACGTCTGGGCCGCCACGCCGTCGACCACGACGCGCAGGTCGACCGTCCCCTGCGCCTCCTTTCGCATCCAGACGTTGTGGAGGCCGGTGGCGACGACCAGGCTGCGTCCCAGCCGCACCGCCGGGTACTCGATGACGACGGCCGCCCGCGCCACGGGCTGGGTCAGCAGCGCCAGACGCAGGCGGGTGTCGACCTCCACGATCTGGCGGTGGACGGCGCTGTCGGGGCACTGCATGCGATCGCCCGCCAGCGGGCAATCGACGCTGGGCGCGCCGCCCTCCCCGCGCCGGCTGACATGGGCTTCGGCCCAGCGCGCGACGAAGTCGTAGCTGACCGCCGCCGGCGCCCGCTCGATGCGACGGACGGTCAGCGCACCGAAGCGCCGCTCGACCGTGACGTCGCCGCGCGCCGCGGCCGCCGCGCGCGCGCCCCGCTGACTCACCTCCCAGACGCGCCCGAAGCGCTCGTCGTCCAGGCGCCCCGCGACCTCGACCGGGATGAGGTCGCCCAGGTGAACGCGCAGGATCGGATCTGCCCAGGCGGGCGCCGCGACGATCAGATCGCCCGGGTGGAAGCCGGCGCGGATCTCACTCGCCGCCGCCCGCCAGTCCTCCTCCTTCGGCGCGCGGTGAGGCGCCACCAGCGCGGAGGCGGTCTCGACGAGCGCGACGAGCACGACCCCCGCCAGGGCGGCCAGCCCGGCGCGCCCGCTCAACCGCGACGGCGCCTGGGGGGTATCCACAGCGAAGCCGAGCCTATCATCGGGTGGGAGCGCGCGGGCGCGAGCCCGTCGTCGGGGGTGTGGGCACCGTCGCGGGTCCCGCGCTTGATTTCGTGACGGTGAACGAGAGGAGCCGCAAGCGATTGCCGCTGTCGCCGAGAGCGGGCGGCGTCACCGGCAGCCGCTGGCCACCCCGATAGGCGCCGACATAGAGGGTGTACGCGCCGGGCGGCGTGCCGGGCGGGATCGCGATGCGCTGCTGATCGCGGAGCTCCTGCCCCGGGCGCCAGCGCTCGAGCGGCATCAGCCCCTCGACCGGGACGTGGTCGAGGTTGCGATAGCCGGCCGGGCCGTCGAGGTGGAAGAACAGGTGCCAGCCGGCCGCGATGGGGCGCGCGGCCGCGAAGTGGTAGGTGACGTCCACGGCGCCTCCCGCCGCGACCTCGGCCGCGGAGAGGTCATAGCCGCGCACCAGGATCGCGTTGCCCAGCGCCGCCTGGAGCGGATGCGACGGTGGCGGCGCCAGCACGGCGGGCGGTGTGAGCGCCTGCGCCAGCTTCTGGGCCGCCCCGCTCGGCAGCGCCAGCCCCGCGACCAGCCGCTTGAGGGCCCGCGCCAGCGCCACGCACGACGCAGCGCCCGAGTCGTCGCGGCCCTGCTGCCAGATGTCTCGGGCCTCCGCGGGATCGCGGGCGCGGTCGTAGCATTCGGTGGTATCGCTCGGCACCGCGTTCCAGATCAGCTGGCGCGTCGTGGTGACGAGCGCGCGCTTCTTTCCGCGCTCCGAGGTCACCTCCTGGAACACGGCGCGCGTGTCGGTGTCGGCCGCCGGCGGACCGGTGACGTCCGGGATCAGCGACCGCCCGATGAACGCCGCCTCGGCCTTCCCGCGCGCCAGATTGAGCAGCGTCGGCGCGATGTCGATGTGGCCGGCGGGCGCGCGCACCCGCCGCGGCGCCACGCCCGGCACGCGCACGATGAAGGGCACCTTCGTCTGCGCCGGATACAGGTCGAACCCGTGCTCGGTGACGCCGTGCTCGCCGAACCCCTCACCGTGATCCCCGGTCAGGACCACCGCTGTCCGCCCCCACAGGCCGATCTCACGCAGGTGAGCGAGGAGCCGACCGAGGTGCAGATCCGTGAACCGGATCTCGCCGTCGTAACCGTCGACGCGCGACGTCCCGAACGGCGGCACCTCGGGGTGCGTCTCGTAGGCCAGGTGCGGATCGTAGTAGTGGATCCAGAGGAAGAACTTCTTGGCGCGGTGGGCGTCGACGAAGGCGATCGCGTCGTCGGTGATCTCGCGCGAAGACGATCCGTGCGACTCCATCGGGCCGTTGACCGCGACGTGCAGCGCGGCGCGCTCGGCGTGGTACTCGTCCATGCCGCGCTCGAAGCCGCGGTGATCGGCGAGCGCGAAGTAGTTGAAGCTGAACATGCCGCCCGTGAAGTACCCCGCGTCGTGCAGCGCCTGCGCGGTGGTGCGCACGTCCGGCCCGAGCCGCGGCCACCAGATCGATTCGTCCCAGGTGATCGCCGACGGCCAGCGGCCCGACGCGATGGCCGGCATCGAGTAGCGCGTCGACGGCGCGTGCGCCCACCCGTTCTCGAACAGCGTCGCCTCCGCGGCCAGCGCGTCGATGGCCGGTGACGTCGGCCGCGAATAGCCGTAGCAGCCCAGGTGGTCGGCGCGCAGCGTGTCGATGGTGACCAGGAGGAGGTCGAGATCGGCGGGCACCGTCGCCGGCAGATCCACCATCCGCGCGGGCGGCGGGAGCGCCTCGCCCGGATCCTCGCCGTCGCAGTCGGCGTCGATGCCGTCACCGGGGAGATCGACGGCGCCGGGGTGGATGGTCGGATCGCGGTCGTTGCAGTCGCCGCCGCCGAGCGCGCGCGCAAAGCCGTCGCCGTCGAAGTCCAGCAGCCGGCGCCCGGCGTCCAGCGTATCGCCGGCGAAGGCGGCGCGCGCGCCCGCCACCTTGCGCGCCGGTTCGAACGGCGACACGCGCAGCACCAGGGCGATCGCCCCGAGCCAGAGCGCCGTGGCCAGCAGGGCCGCCCGCTCCGGCCGCTCCGGAAAGCGCCCGCGCCCCGTCCACACCAGCAGCGCGACGACCGCCGCGATCGCCGCGCCCGCGACGATCTCGGTCCAGGGCGCGAAGCGAAGGTTGTCGTTCCAGCTGAGCGCGAGCGCGACCAGCGCCGCGCCGCCGTAGACCGCGGCGGAGAGCAGAACGGCCCGCGGCCAGCGCAACGGCATGCGCAGCCGGGCCATCGCGACCAGAGCCCAGGGCAGCAGCGCCGCCGGCGCGGCCGCCAGCAGCATGGCCTGCGTCAGGCGCGCGCCCGCCAGCGTCCGGGTGTGCGCGAGCGGCGCGAAGATCGCCGCGGCGCCCACCAGCGCGGCGAGCGGCGCGAGCAGGATGGCCGCGGGCCGCGGCCGCGCCGGCGGCTGCTCGGACAGGCGCGGGCCGGCCAGCAGGCGGGCCACCGCGGGCGCCAGCACGACGCCGCCCAGCGCCGCCGCCAGCGCCGCGAGCGCGGTCAGCCCCGCGGCCAGGAACCGGTTGTGGCGCGCCGCGGTCATGAACACGGCGCCCGCCGCCGCGCCGCCCGCGGCCAGCCCGGCGAGGGCGAACGTCGCGCCGCGCGCCCAGGCAGGTGGGCGCGCGCGCCGGCCCCACAGCGCCGCGCGCCCGACGAGCTCGGCGGCCGCACCCGCCGCGACGCCCAGCATCGCGTCGATCGAGGCGACCAGGACCGCCGTCGCCAGCGCGACGCGCGCCGTGGTCCCGACCAGCAACGCGGCGCGAACACCGTCGGCGAATCCGACCAGCGCGCCGGCGATGCCGCCCGCGAGCGCGCCGGCACCTGTCGTCAGTCGCGGCCGGTCAGCCATCCGGCAGGCAAGCTACCATGCGCACCGTCGGCGTCGAATCGCCGCAGCGCCCCCGCCCGCTACTTCGATGTCGACACGCAGACGGGCAGCGCGAGCTTGAACCCGCGCGGCGCGCCGTTGTGATAACCCCAGCCGACGATCATGCCGTGCGCGTTCACGGCGTTCGCCTGCACGAGGTGCCACCCCAGCGCCGGATCGACCAGCTCGCTCAGCATGCGCATACCACCCAGCCCGGCGGAATAGACGAAGGCGTTGTTGTGGTCGGTGGCGTCCTCCGCCCAGCCGACGACGTCGCCGTAAGCGTCCACAGCCCAGCCGTAGCTGCCGCCACCGCCGGGGATGACGCCTAGGTCCAGCACCTTGCCGCTGGCGACGTCGATGCGGAACGCGTGCTTGGCCGTGCCCCGCAGCCCGTAGCCGACGATGTACGCGTCGTTGACGTCGTTCGCCGCCTGCAGGATCCAGCCGCGCGCGTCGACCACCGCGTTCAGATCGCGCATCCGCGCGTTCGCATCGCGTGAATCGTAGATGAACGCATGGCCGAGCTCGCCCTTGCCGGCCCCTTCCAGCTGGGCGTTCCCGACGACGACGCCCGACTCGCTGATCCCGCCCGCCGAGCTGCGCGCCCCGCCCAGCGTCCCGAGCGCCCGCACGCCCGCCTCGGGGGTGTACAGGAACGCCTGCCAGGTGGTCGGATCGCGGCCCGGCAACAGGCCGACCATCTGGCCCCGCGCGTTCAGGTCCCAGACCGAACAGCCGCCCGGGCAGATCTCCACGCGCCCGCCCTTCGCCGTGTAGCGGTGCCCGAAGAAGACGCCGCTGCCTTCGTTGCGCGTGGCGTGACCGCCGATGGCACCGTCGGGCGCGATCGCGCTGGCGTAGCTCTGCGCGCCGAAGCCGGACAGCGCGCCCAGATCTTGAACCCCACCCAGGTCGGTGAAACGGATGGCGTGCATGTCGCCGTCGGCGGTCGTCTCGCCGCCCACCACGACGCCGTCATCGTTGATGTCCTCGATGAACGCTTTGTTGCCGCCCAGCGACGGCACGGCGACGATCTGGGCCCGGCCGTCGCCCGGCACGAACCCGAGCGTCCCGCAGCCGCGCAGCTCGCGCGCCACGACCGCCGTCAGGGGCGCGTTGTCGCCGGTCGCGCGGTGCTCACCCGCGCACCCGCCGCAGCCCACGCACACAACGGACATTGCCAGGGTGAGGGCAAAGGAGAGACGCGCGGAGAAGCTCATGGGCCGGAGAGCCCATACCGTACACCCAAAATCCGTTCGGTGGCTGCGCTGGTGTATGCGCACACCCACATTTTGAAACGCGCCGCGGCTGCCAGGATCGTGGCGCCTCGGGCGAGCGGGCGGGGCCAGCGCGACGGGCGTCGCCCGAGAGCGGCTTGCCCTCACCCCGACCCTCTCCGCAAGCGGGAGAGGGAGGAAGAGACGCCTCTCGCAAGCGGGAGAGGGAGAAAGAGACCCTCCCGCAAGCGGGAGAGGGAGGACGAGAGGCTCTCCCGCGAAGCGGGAGAGGAGGGATCACTTCTTCGCGGGCGAGGCGGGCGGCGCGTCCGCGGGCGAGGGCTGGGCGACGATATTGTTGTCCGCGCTGCTGCGCTTCAGCACGACCACCGTCTGCAGCGATTGCACCTCGTTCGATTCGCGCGCGAACACCTGCACGAGGTTGCTCCCCGCCCACAGCGGAATGTCAGCCTCGAAGTCCATCCGTGTGCGATCGCCCGCCGGCCGGTTGGGCTGATAGAACGCCTTCTTCACCGGGATCTTCGCGTTGCGGTTCCAGACCCGCACGTACACGTCGCGCACCAGCCGATCGTCCGTCGCGTGCCCCTTGATGTGCACGGTGTCGCCGATGACGACCGTCGGCGCGATCACCGCCAGCAAGGGCGGCGTCACCTGCCACTCGGGCTTCAGCGCGCCGTGGACGGCGCCGCCGGCCTTGGTGTCCGCGGTGGCGATGAACGCCGAGCGCGTGCCGTCCACGTCGACGCGCGTGAACGCCCCCAGCTTGCCCGTCGCCTTGAACACCGTGCCCTTCGCCGCGCGACCGACGACCAGCGCAGCGTCGCCCGCCGTCTCGCGCACGGGCGCATCGTCGCGCGTGACCGTGGCCGTCCCCGCCAGCGGTTCGGGCGCCGGCCCCGCGGGCGCGACCTTCACCTTGATCTTGTCGGTCACCGACTCGCCCAGCGTCGTGTCGGCGACCGCCAGATCCAGCGAGTACTCGTCGCCCTTGAAGTCGGGCCGCACCTCGTAGACGAACGAGAACGTCTTGGTCTCGCCCGCCGCCAGCTCCTTGGCCTCGAAGCGCCCGGCGCTGATCAGGATGCCCTCCTGGCCGTTGCCGTTGCGCAGCACGGCCTCGGTGTGCATCGCCCGCCCCTTGCCGATGTTCTTGACGGTCACCAGCATGCGCACCTGCTCGCCGCGCTGGACCTGGCCGTCGTGGTTGCTCCCCTTCTGATCGTCGATCGTCTCGTAGTTGTAGGCGAACATCGGCCGTTCCTTGCCTTCGATGTTCACCAGCAGGTCGGCGCCGGTCGCCTTCACGGCCCCGCGCTGCGTGTAGAGCGTCGCCTTGATCTGGTCGGTGCGCGTGAACGACGACGTCGGGATCTTCACGACCAGGTCGTAGCTCTTCGATTCACCCGGCGCGATCTTGCCGAACACCATCTCGTTCTCGTCGAAGATCGGGTTGTCGCTGTCGATGACGGCGCGCACCCGGTACGCCGGCACGTGACCGACGTTCTTGACCACCCCGCGCAGCTTGGCCAGCGTGCCGGCGGCGATCTTGGCGTCCGGCGTCGCCGGCTGCAGCGTGAACTGCAGCTGCGGATCTCCGGCCGTGGTCGCCCCCGCCGCCCAGTCGACGCCCTGCTTCTCCAGCGCCTGCGACACCTTCTTGTCCTCGGTGGCGCGCACCTTGTCCAGGAACGCCTTCGATCCGAGCACGAGATCGCGGCGCCGGCTGCTGCGGGCCTGCGCCAGCAGGTCGCGCGCGAAGTCGATCAGGAAGTCGGTCTTCTGGTTCTGATCGTCGTCGTTGTCGGCGGCGTCGTCCTGGTCCTCGATCGTCTCGTCGTCCTCGTCGTGGGCCTTCTTCGCCTTGTCGCCCGGCTTCGGCTGCAGCAGGTACGCCACCGTCTCCATCGGCTTCTCGCCCTTGCGCGCGCTCGGATGCTCGAGGTGCCACTCGTAGTCCGCCTCGCGCCGGCGGTGCGTCGACGGCTGCAGGCGGATCCACGACCGCTCCCCCTCCTTCTGCACGAGCAGCGGATCGGTCTCGATGTCGGGGATGACGCCGGTCCCCTGGATCGACAGATCGCCCGGGGTCAGGTACTGCGCGGTGGTCAGCTTGAGCCCGAGCTTGTCATCGTCGGCGTGATCGCCGAACGG
Organism: Polyangia bacterium; assembly: GCA_036557265.1. Lineage (GTDB taxonomy): Bacteria > Myxococcota_A > Polyangia > Fen-1088 > Fen-1088 > JADGRB01. The sequence goes on along the minus strand of DATBHU010000501.1, from coordinate 19,320 downwards.
GATCGGCGACGGGATGTCGAACAGAACCTGCACCGAACCCTTGCCGAACGTCCCCTCGCCGATCACCACGCCGCGGTCGAGGTTCTTGAGCGCCCCCGCGACGATCTCGGACGCGCTGGCCGAGTTCTGATTGACCAGCACGGCCACCGGCACCGTCGGTTCGTGGCCGCTGTCGGTGGCGGTCTCGTCCTTGCGCTGCGCGCCGCCGACGCCGACCATCGACACCAGCGTGCCGGCCTTGATGAACGCGTCCGACACCTTCTGGGCCTGCTCGTAGAGCCCGCCCGGGTTGCCGCGCAGGTCCATGATGATGCCCTTGACCTTCTCGCGGTCGAACAGCGCCAGCGCGTCCGACAGGTCACCCGCGCTGTTGGCGGAGAAGTGCTGCATGTGGAAGTAGCCGACCTTGGCCGCCGCCTGGCCCGGCCCCGCCGGCACCGCCAGCACGCGCGCCGGAGGATCGATCGCCGGCGGGCGGATGAACGCGCGCGTGATGGTGAACTTCTTCACGCCCGGCGAGTTGTCGCGGTCGACGTAGACGTCGACGTTGGTGTCGACGTCGCCCCGCAGGCGCTCGACCGCCTCGTTCAAGGTCATGTTCATCGTCGATTCGTTGTTGATGCGGACGATGTGGTCCTTGGCCTTGATGCCGACCCGGATGGCGGGCGTGTCCGGCATCGGCCGCTTGACCGTGATGCGGTTCTTCTTGTCCATCTCGATGACGATGCCGAGACCGCCGAACTTGCCCTGCGTCTGCGTGCGCATGTCCTTGTAGGTCTCGACGTCCAGCAGCACCGAGTGGGGATCGAGCGTGTAGAGCATGCCGTTGGTCGCGGCCATCTCGATCTCGACCAGCCGCCGCGACTCTTCCTTGTCGGGGACGGGCTGCAGATTGGGCTGCACGAACTGGAAGATCTCCTGCAGCTTGGTGCGCAGGCTCCAGGGCGCGTCGACCCGCTCGATCGAGAAGCTGCGCTGCTGGCCGTTCACCTTCACCGTCACCTGCTTCGGATCGTGCTCGGGCCAGCGGTCGATCAGGATCTCGGGCACGTCGCGCTGGACGAAGTCGAGGGCGCCCACCAGCATCCTTTTCGGATCCAACCGGTTCTTGTCGAAGTAGTTCTCACGCACGTAGAACAGCGTCTTCGAGAAGATCGGGAGCTGACCGAGGTCGTATTTGCCAACGAGCGGCCGCGTCGCCGCGCGCCGCTGGTTATCCGCGCCGACGCGAATACCGTCCTCGTGACGTGTAACGGTGAATACGAGCGCCGCGCTGCAGGCGGCGAGGAAAACGATCAACTTGCTCAGCCGCCGCATGCGGGACTCCGAATGTGGGATGGAGGGGGAGGAAGTGGACGACGGGTGGTCCGACGATGGACCATCGATGAGATCCATGGATGAACAATGATACCGGGGTGCTCGTCGTGCTGCACGAACAGTCTTATACTCGCGTCGTCATGACCGGGATGACCGGGCGACGGCGCGCGCTGCCTTCCCCGAGCACAGACGACCGCGCGAAGCCGAACGATGCGACGGAAGATCTGCCGGCGGCCGCCACGGTCGTCGATCTGGTCGAGTCCGAGGGGCGCCCCCATCGCATCGCCGGCAGCGAGAGTGGAAGCCTCGGCGTCTACCTGCGCTCGCTGCGCGCGCACAACGTGCTGTCGCGCGAGGAAGAGCATGAGCTGGCTGTCCGCTACGTGCAGACGCACGAGCTGGCGCCGGCGCGCAAGCTCATCACGGCGAACCTGCGCCTGGTCGTGAAGATCGCGCAGGAATATCGGCGCGCGCACCGTAATCTCCTCGACCTCATTCAGGAGGGGAACGTCGGCCTCATCCAGGCGGTGCAACGGTACGATCCTTTCCGGGGCGTGAAGCTGTCGACCTACGCCGCGTGGTGGATACGCGCATACATCCTCAAGTTCATTCTCGCCAACTGGCGCATCGTCAGGATCGGTACGACCCAGGCGCAGCGTCGGTTGTTCTTCAATCTAAGGCGGGAGCGCGACCGCATGGAGAAGATGGGTGTAGAAACGGACAGCCGGAGTCTCGCAGCGGCGCTGGACGTCAATGAGAGCGACGTCGTCGAGATGGAGCGCCGGCTGGCCGCCTCCGAGATGTCGCTGGATGCGCCGGTGCGGTCGGACGGCCTCGTGGGACGGACACAGGGCGACCTGGTCCCGGCGAGCCCCGCCGCGCGCCCCGATCTGCAGGTCGAGAACGGGGAGTTCCAGGAACTTCTGCGGATGAAGCTGGAGGCGTTCAGCGCCGGCCTGCACGATCGTGAGCTGCAGATCTTTCGCCGCCGCCTGCTGGCGGATCAGCCTACGACGCTGGAGCAGCTCGGCGCCGATCACGGCGTCAGCCGCGAGCGCGCGCGGCAGATCGAGGAGCGTCTCAAGAAGAAGCTACGGGTCTACCTGGAGACCGAGCTCGGCGACGCGCTGGGCGCGACGCCGGCCGCCGCGGACGATCGCGCGGAGCGAAGCGCGGCGCCGCCGCGCGCAGGTCGTCGCGGGGGGCCGGGGCCCCTCGAGGGTCCCGAACTGGGCAAGAAGTGAGCGGCGGCGCGGCCGCGGGGACGCTGACGGTGGTCGCGACGTCGCTCGGCAACGCCGCCGATCTGTCGCCGCGCGCGGCCGCCGTGCTGCGCGCGGCGGACGTCGTCGTCGCCGAGGACACGCGCAGCGCGCGCCAGCTGCTGGCCGGCGTCGGCGCGCCCGCCGGGCAGCGGGTGCTGTCGTGCTTCGACGCCAACGAGGGGGCGCGCGCCGCGGAGATCGCGGCGCTGCTGGCGGGCGGCGCGCGCGTCGCCCTGATCTCGGAGGCGGGGACGCCGCTGGTTTCGGACCCGGGCTACCGGGTGGTGGCCGCCGCGATCGGCGCCGGGGCGCGCGTGGTCCCCGTGCCCGGACCGTCCGCGCTGCTGGCGGCGCTGGTGGCCGCGGGCCTGCCGACCGACAAGTTCCTGTTCCTCGGCTTTCCGCCGCGCAAGCCGGGGCCGCGCCGCCGGCTGTTCGAGAGCGTGCGCGCCCTCCCCTTCACGCTGGTGTTCTACGAATCGCCGCTGCGCACCGGCGCGACGCTGGCCGACCTGGCGGCCACGCTGGGCGACGGGCGGCGCGCGGCGGTCGCGCGCGAGCTGACCAAGCCGCACGAGGAGATCGTGCGCGACGCGCTCGGCGCGCTGGCGGCGCGCTACGCGAGCGACCGCCCGCTCGGCGAGGTGACGCTGGTGGTGGAGGGCGCCGACGAGGACGCCGCCCCCGAGGACCTGGACGACGACGCGCTCGCCGATCGGGCGCGCGCGCTGATCGCGGAGGGAAAATCGACCCGCGACGCCGCCGACGAGCTGGCGGCGCTGACGGGCCGCCCGCGCCGCGAGGTATACAAGTTGATCACATCCACCGCGCGAGATTGAGCGCAGCGGCGCCCGTTCATTGCCTGCTCCCGCGTGCGGGCGTACCCTGGTCTCCAATGTCGAGGCGTCGGTTTCGGGGTGTTGTGATGGGTTTGACGATGGCCGCCGGGATCGCGACGGCCGCAACCAGGGCGTCGGCGCAGGACAGTCCGGAAGCGCCGCCCGAGAGCCCGCCGCCCGCGTTCGTCCCGCCGCCGCCCGGTTACGAGCCACCGACGCAGTACGCGCAGGCGTCGACGCCGGCGGCCGCGCCCGCGAGCGCGGAGATAGCGCCCACGTTCCTGACGCTGGATCGCATGGACGGAACCACGCGCTTCGGCATCCAGATGGGCTGGGACAAGATCGACGACACCAGCATCAGCGACGGGTTCGTGATGCGCTACGAGCTCTACGGCCAGTATCTGTTTCCCAACAAGGTGGTGGGCGTCTACGGCCAGCTCCCGATCTCGCACGCGTTCAACTTCAACGGCAACGATGCGACCGGCATGGGCAACATCGAGATGGGCGGCTTCTTCCTGCCGACCCACAGCTCGGAGCTGATCCTGCGCGGCGGGCTCGCGATGTCGACCGCCTCGGACAGCAACAACAACGAGATCCTCTCCAACGTCTACTCGACGTACGAGCGGCTGACCGATCTCATGTTGATCGCCCCCCAGTACACGACGCTGCGGCTGTCGGCCTCGACCCTGCAACAGCGGGACACGCTGTTCTTCAGGGCGGACCTCGGCTTCGACCTGGCCATCGACAAGCCGGACGGCGCCACCACCAGCGTCTGGTTCCGCGGCAACGTGGCGCTCGGCGTGCGCGCGACCGGCGTCGACATCACCGCCGAGCTGATCAACATCGCCGCGGTCAACGGCGGCGGCGACAATGCCTCGCTCTCCGACCGCTTCTTCCACACGCTGGGGTTTTCGCTGCGGTCGCAGGGCGAGAACCAGTTCCACCTCGGCACGGTGTTTCCGCTCGACCGCGACGCCAGGGGCGAGATCTGGATCATCTCGGTCGGCTATCAGCGCGCGGTGAGCCTCTAGGGCGGCGCTACGGCCGCCAGGTCATCGCGATCAACGGCAGCGTCGAGACGTCGGCGGTGCTGTCGAGGACGTGCAGCGCGGAGAAGTCGAAGCCCCAGTGGGTGTAGTGCAGGCGGATGCCGCCGCCCAGCACCGCGCCGTTGAACTGCCCGCCCTGCGTGCCGACGGGGACCATCGTGGCCAGCTCCGCCAGCACGGACACGTGCTCGCTCATGCGCCAGATGCCGCCCGCGCCGTTGACCATGATCAGCAGCGCGCCCGCCAGCATGACGTTGGTTGACAGCGACAGGCTCGAGTCACAGCGCCGCGCGGTGCAGACCTGCACGACGCCGCCGGCGCGGCCGAGCAGCTGCAGGCCGACGTCCTTGCCGGCGGCGCCGCTGACGGAGCCGATCGCCGCCGCCCGCACCAGCCCGCCGCGATAGAGCGACGTCTTCAGGCTGGCGTCGACGATGCTCAGGCTCTCCGACGGCGCCGGGATCAGCGTCAGCGACAGCTGCGTCGAATCGGTGAACGCGTAGCCGGCCTGGAAGATCACCAGCTCGTAGTTCGAGACGTAGAACGTCCCCGCGGGGTGCGTGGTGGCGGTCGGCAGCAGCACGACGCGGTCGGCCTGCGGATCGCCGGCGGCGGCCGCGGGCGGCGCGGGCGCGGGCGCCGCCTGCGCCGCTGAGATGCCGGGCACCTGCCCTCCCGGCGGGTGCGGATACGGCGGAGGTGACGGCGGCGCCGGATACGCGGCGGGCGGCGGATACGGGCCTGGCGGCGGCGTGGGAGACGCGGCGGGCGGCGCGTAGGCAGCCGGCGGTGCGTAGCCGGGCGGCGGTGGATAGGCCGGCGGCGGAGGTGCGGGCGCTGGCGCGTTCGCGGGCGGCGGCCACGGCGCGCCCGGCCACTTCGGCGGCGTGGGCGCGGGCTCCGGCGGCCGCTGCTCCGGCGGCGCCGGCGGCATGGCGTCGGCAGGCGGGTTGCCCGGAAACTTCTCGGCCGCTGGCGCGAACGGCGGCGGCTGCGCGGGCGGTCCGCCCGCCGCCCCCTGCGCCAGCGCGACGCCGGGGCGCGCGACCAGCACCAGCGCCAGGGACGTGACGAGGGCGCTCGGGAGCCCGCCGGTGATACCCTGGAAAGGCCGGCCACCAAGCCCACGACCGCGCAGCCCACTTGATCGCCTGGCCATGTATTCGACAGACACCGCAGGCCCTCCGGGTCCTCAATCATTTTCTGCTTCGCGGCCCTGCCGTGTCCATGCCCGTGTGCGACGTCTACCGCTGATCCCGCTCGTGCTCGCCGCTGGCGTGGGGTGCGGGCGCACCGCGCTGGAGCCGTACCAGCCGACCGGCGCCGACGCCGGCGCCCTGGACCTGCCGGCGGAGCGGATGGACGCGCCGCGCGACATGCCTCCCGATTTGCCGGCCGACCACCCGCTGGACCTGTCGCCGCCGCCGCCCGACGGGCCCGTCTGCGTGCCGACCGCGGAGACCTGCAACGGCGTCGACGACAACTGCAACGGCGCCATCGACGAAGATCAGCCCGCCATCCCGTGCCCGAACGGCGGCTCGCGCCTCTGCATCGGCGGCCACTACTCGGACTGCCCGCGCCGCTGCCAGGTCTGCGTGCCCGGCAGCAAGCGCACCTGCATCACGTCGTTCTGCACGTTCTGGGGCAGCCAGGAGTGCGCGACGGACGGGATGTCGTTCGGCCGCTGCATGGAATCGCAGCCGCCGCCCGCGTGCGCGGACGTCGCGAATCGCATGCAGCGCTCGAGGGATCTCGAGCAGTGCTGCATCGACAAGGGTTTCTGTTGCGTCGACGAGTTCGACATCGACAACGACGGCGACACGACCGAGATGCTCGGCCGTTGCGAATCGATCACGTGCGAGTGAGAACGACGACAGCAGCGGCGACGCTGGCGATTGGCGCCTGGGTGGCGGCGCCGGCCGCGCGCGCGGACCAGTGCGGGAAGCCGGACCTGGTCGACATGGTGCCGCCCGACGGCGCGACCGGCGTCCCGCTGAACGCGACGCTCGCGGCCCACTACACGGCGGCGGCCGAGTACCTCGGCGAGGACGTCGTGCTCGAGCGCCTGCCGTCGGGGCCCGAGAGCGTGCTGCCCGCGTCCTGGGATGCGACCGAGCAGCTCCTGTCGGTGACGCCGCCGGCGCCGCTGGACGCGGGCGGGCAGTACGTCATCCACTGGCCGGCGCTGCGCGGGTTGAACGCGGCCGCGCCCGGCGTGGGCGGCGACGCCAGGTTCACCGCGGGGTCGACGGCCGACGTCGCGTCGCCGACGTTCGCGGGCGTGGTCGGCCTGTCGTGGGATCTCGAGCGCGTGACGGACGACTGCCTGGACGACCTGGTCGAACGCTTCGTGTTCGACGTCCAGCTCGGCGCGGCCAGCGACGACGGCGGGACCAGCGGGCTGACGCTGATGCTGTTCCAGACGATGGGGCCGCAGGTGATGATGATGCCGACGCCGATCCCGGCGCGGGCGTGGCCGCAGACCTCCGACAGTCCGGCGCGCGCGCAGGTGAAGCTCGCCAAGGACGCCGCGGTGGGCGAGATCTGCTTCGTCGGGCTGGTGCGCGACACCGCCGGGCACCTGTCGGCGAGCAACAACGCGGAGGCGTGCGTCCAGACGACGGCGCCGCCGTTCTTCAACGGCTGCAGCGTCGCGGGATCGGGGGCGGGCGCGGCGGCGACGCCGATAGCGGTCGCGCTCGCGCTGCTGGCGCTGCGCGGGCGTCGAAGACGCGCGACGTGACATGCGGCGCTCCACCCTCACTGCGAGCGCGCGCGCTGACCGCCGCCATGATCGTGGCGGCGCTGGCAGCGATGCCCTGCGGGTGCCGCGCCCCCACGGCGCCCGCGGCCGACGGCGCGCGCGGCGCCGACTGTGCCGACGTCGAGACCCTGCGCGTCTGCTGGGGCGGGGACGGCGCGCGCGTCGTGAGGCGGCCGGTGCCCGCCGCGCCGCCCGCCGGTGCGTCGCCGATGGGCTGGCGCTGCGCGGGGAGCGGCGCCGCCCGCCGCTGCGCGCTCCGCGACGCCGGCGCGCCGCCCTTCACCTGCGCCGGCGCTCGCTGCACGCAGCGACACCCGCGCATGCCCGACGACGGCGAGTGGCAGTGCGCGGACAGCGCGGGCGCGACGGTCTGCCTGGGGGGCGAGCGGGCGGCCGGCGTGGCGGCGGCGCCCGCGGACGCCGGGTGGTTCTGCGGCGCGCGGCGCGGCGGCCCGCCCGGAGCGCGCGTCTGCGTCGATCTTTCGCCCGACTTTCCCGACGGCCACGGCCGCGGCTGGCGCTGCCGCACGCTCTACGACGGCCCGACCCGACGGGTGTGCGACCGCGCCCCGGACGCGCACGCGCTCGCCGATCCCTGCGACCCCGCCCATCCGTGCGTGGACGGCAGCCGCTGCGCCGACGGCCGCTGCGTCCCGGATCGCCCCGCGCCCGCCTGCTGGCTGGACGGCGACTGCCCGGGCGGCCGTTGCCGATTCGGAAGCTGCCTGGGAGGAGGCGCGTGAGGCGCGGCCCGCTCGCGCGCGCGGGCCTGCTGGTCGGCGCGGGGGCGCTGGCGCTGTCGGGTTTATCGACTTTGGCCTGCCGCCGCGAGGAGCGCGCGCGCCCGGCGTGTCTCGCGCTCGCCGGCCCGTCCGCCCCGGTCGGGTTCGGCGGCACCTTCACGATCACGGCCCGCCTGACGTGCCCGGACCTGCACGGCGGGCGCATCGTCTGGCGGCAGCTCACCGGCGTCCCGCTCGCCGCGCTGTCGACGGCGCGCGACGGCTTCGAGCTGACGGCGCGGATGCCGCCCCTCGGCGGGGACGGCGCGCGCGGCGTCCCCTGGGGCGTGGTGCCGCTGTCGCCGGCCACGCGCGGCGAGATCGCGCTGGTCGCGCGATGGGCCGACGACACGGCCGGCGGCGCCGAGCTGACCGCCGAGTTCCACGTCACGGCCGCGCCGCGGTCGCGCGGTCTGCCCAACACGCCGGTCGGCGCGCGCGTCTATCTCGGCGGTCAGGGCTGGCGGCTCACGGCGCGCCCGGCCGACAGCCACGCGGCGCTCGATCTGATCGGCGGCGTCGCCAGCCTGCTGCCCGACGTCGCCGGCGACTGGCGGCTCGCGGACGCCGGCGGGCGCGCGCTCGCGCTGCGCGCCGCCCGCTACGACGAGACGCCGCTCGACTGCGGGCGCAGCGACTGCCACCGCGCGATCGCCGACGCCGCGGCCGCGAGCCCGATGACCGGCGTGCTCGCGCGCCTCATGGGCGCGCGGCCGCCGGGCGGTGACTACCCCGCCTGCGCCCTCGCCTGCCACGCGACCGGCGAGCCGGGAACGCCCGACGGCGGCTTCGCGCATGTGGTCTCCGAGCTCGGCGCCGCCGGCGATCTCCGCCGCCCCTGGGCCGAGCTGCCGCGCGATCTGCGGCGCCTGGGCGGCGTCGGCTGCCTCGCGTGCCACGGCCCGGCGGCGATCCCGGAGGCCGCCGCGCGCTGGAGCGTCCTGCGCGCCGACGTCTGCGCCGTCTGTCACGACGCCCCGCCGCGCTACGGGCACGTCACGGCCTGGCGCACGACGGCGATGGCGCGCGCCGATCAGGACCCGCGCGCGCGCAGCGAGCGCGCCTGCGCGCGCTGCCACACGACCTGGGGGTTTCTCGCAGCCGTCGCCACGCCCGAGCGCGGCCCGGTCGATCGCCGCCCGCCCGAAGACGTCGGGGCCATCGGCATCACCTGCAGCGCCTGCCACGCCGTGCACGACGCGAAGCGCCCGGGCGCGGCCCACCTGCTGCGCGAGACGCCGGTGCCGGCGCTGCTCGCGGGCGCGGCGCCCAGCGTCTGCCTCGGCTGCCACGCGCCCGACGTCGCCGACGCCCGTCCGACCGCGTCCGCGGCGGCCCTGTGGCTCGGGCGGGGCGGCGTCGACCCGGCGTCCGGCGCGCCGCTGACGGGCGCGCCGCTTCATGCGGGCGTCGCCGGCGGCTGCGTCGGCTGCCACCGTGCCGGGCCGGACAACCTCGAACGCGGCGCCGGCCACGGCTTCCGCGCGCCGCCCTCCGTCTGCACCGCCTGCCACCCGGCCGCGCCGTCGGCCGCCGGCGACGTCCAGGCCCGCGCACGCCGGCTCTGGCACGCGCTCACCGGGCGCGACGCGGCCGGCCCGGCGCACGCGGGCGGCGCCGACGCGGTCGCCAGCGATCGCCGCACGCCGCTCGGCCGCGCCACCTGGGATCTGCTGCTGGTGCTGGAAGATCGGGCCGCCGGCGCGCACAACGCGCGTTACGCGAACGCGCTGCTGGACGCCGCCGCGTCCGTCATCGAAGGTGAGAAGCGATGACGCGGAGGACGCCGATGTCGCGCCTGGTCCCCTCGATGCTGCTGGCGTCCGCGCTCGCCGCTGCCGCCCCGGCCGCCGCCCAGACCGCCGGCGTCCAGGCCGCTCCCCCGCCGCCCCCCGCCCAGCCCGAGCGCCTGCCGATGCGGCTCGCTTTGCAGACCGAGGGCGCGATCGGTCTCTACCCGGGCGACTTCTACAACCACCTGGTCGGCGCGCGGGTGGACCTGGTGTTCTCGCCGCACGTCTCTTTCGGCGGCTACGCGGGCTACGCCAACCTGAAAGGCAAGGACGGACGGGTCAGCGATCTGCTCGCCTACGTGCAGGCCGAGTACGTGATCGGGCCGCCCGGCGGCGTCCGCATCCCGCTCCGCTTCGCCTCCGGCTACCTGCCGCGCAACGGCCCCGTGGTGCGCGCGGCCGCCGGCTTCGCCTTCCCGCTCGCGCCCGCGCTGGATCTCGTCACCGAGCTGCTGGCGCCGATGGTCTGGGTGACCCGCGATCAGATGGTGCTGTCGATGAACCTGGCGGCCGAGATCGCGTACAGGTTCTGACCTAGAACATCATCGAACCCTGCAGGAACAGGGTCCAGATCTTCGTTCCCTCGACGCGGAAGCGCCGCCCCGGCAGATCGATCGCCTGTCGGTAGGCCGGGTTCGCCTCGGCGGCGTTGGTCGGATCGACGCGCCCGTCACCGTTGGCGTCGACCCCGGCCCCGGCGGCCGTGATCATGTGGGGCAGGTCGCTCTTGAGGCCGAACAGGCCGCGGAAGCGGATGAACTTTCCGACCTGGACGTTGAGGCCGAGATCGCCGCCGATGGTGCCGTAGCTCTCGATGTCGGTGATGCCCGGGTGCGGGGTGTCGAGGGTGCCGTCGGCGTTGACGTCCAGGTCGACGCCGGGGCGGCAGGCCGTCTGGTTGTTGACGTTGCACGCCGAGCTGCCCGCCAGCGGCTCCCAGATCTCGCTCCGCCCGCGGCCGAAGAAGTGCTGCTCGACGTAGGCGCGGGCCTCGACGGTGACGCGCTGGTCGCCGCGCGGGTTCTCCCAGGCGATCTGCTCCACGCCGATCATCGCGCCCGCCGACTGCTGCGGGTTGACGCTGGTCTGCGTCGGTCCGTACTTCTCGAACGGGCTGCCGTTGGTGCGGACGGGCAGCGTGTACCAGGCGCCGAAGTAGGGGTCGAACCAGCGGAACCGCTTCGACACGAACGTCGACCAGACGAACTGGTGGTAGCCCTCACCGACCGCGGTGTTGGCGCCCGGGTTGCTGGGGTCGAAGCGCTTGTCCTTGAAGATGTCCAGCTTGGCGTCGAACGACAGCGTCCAGGTCGGCTTGGTGTCGTCGCGCGCCTGGTTGAACGGCGCCCAGGTGAGGCCGACGCCCAGGTACTGGAACCCCTTGCGCTGCGGGCCGAGGAACAACCCCGACGGGCCCGGCACCTCGCCGGCCGCGCGGCTGTACTGGCGGCCGCCGTGCTGCGCGTCCAGGCCCCAGCTGTCCTGGTTGTAGCCCGGCAGGATGTGATCGCGGAGGATCGTCGCGTTGTGCGAGTCGACGCAGGTCGGGGTGGTGACGCCCGGATCTTCCGGGTAGCTGCAGTTGGCTTCGCTGCGATCGAAGTCGAGGCTGGACGAGTCCGACAGCACCAGCGGCAGCTCGATGTGCAGGCCGACGTCCCACAGGATGCCCAGGTCGGCGCGCAGGTTCAGGATGTCGCGCGTCTGCGCGAACTTCATGTCCTTGATGATCTCGATGTCGTCCTGGCGGCCTTCCAGCTCGCGCTTGACCGACGCGCTCTTGACGTCGTGCAGCCAGCTGACGGTCAGGTTGAAGTCGAAGTGGTTGTCGCCGTCCAGCGCCGACACCACGCGCGTCACCTCCGCGCCCTGCGCCGGCCACGCCGCCAGCATCAGCAAGGGGACGACAACTGCCCGGGACAACTTCCCGATCCGGTTGAAGGTGTCGGCGGCCAAGGCGGTGGCCGACGATAACACAGCCACGGGGCGGCCCAGCTATTTTGCCGGCCCCCCTCTTCAGGCCGTCCGGAGCCCCAGCTCCTTCATCTTCGTCTGCAGGCTCTTGCGCGAGATCTTCAACTTGCGGGCGGCCTGGGTGACGTTGCCGCCGGTCTCGTCGAGCGCCTTCTGAATCAGCTCGCGCTCGACCCGCTCGGTCTCGGCGCGCACCGCCTCCTTCAGCGAGCCCGCGGCCGACGCCGCGCCCGCCGCCAGCGCCGCGGCCGGCAGCCCGGCGATCTCGGGCGGCAGGTCGGACGCCTGGATCTCCGGCCGCTCGCAGAACAGCATGGTCCGCTCCATCATGTTCTCGAGCTCGCGGATGTTGCCGGGCCAGTGATAGCTGACCATCCGGCTGACCGCATCGGCCGACACGGAGCCGATCTGCTTCTTCAAGCGATCGTTGAACTTTGCGAGGAAATGGTCCACCAGCAGCGGGATATCCTCGCGCCGCTCGCGCAGGGGCGGGATGTGGATCGGCACCACGTTCAGCCGGTAGTAGAGGTCCTCGCGGAACTGCCCGGCCGCGATGTCCTGCAGCAGATCCCGGTTGGTGGCGGTCACCAGCCGGACGTCGACCTTGATGGTCCTGAGGCCGCCGACCCGCTCGAACTCCGACTCCTGCAGCACGCGCAGCAGCTTCACCTGCATCTCGACCGGGATCTCGCCGATCTCGTCCAGGAACAGCGTCCCCCCGTGGGCCAGCTCGAAGCGGCCCGGCTTGGCGCCGACCGCGCCCGTGAACGCCCCCTTCTCGTAGCCGAACAGCTCGGACTCCATCAGCGTCTTCGGGATCGCCGCGCAGTTGATCTTGATGAACGGCCCACCGTGCCGCGACGAGTTCTCGTGCAGCGCGCGCGCGATCAGCTCCTTGCCGGTGCCCGACTCGCCGGTGATCAGGACGGTCGACGGCGTGTTGGCGACCTTCTCGACCACCGCGAAGATCTGCATGATGGCGGGCGACTGCCCGACCAGCCGGAAGCGGCCGCGCACGGACGGCTCCTCCGGGCGGGCGTTCTGGCGCGCCAGCGTGTACGTGTTCATCGCCTTGGCGACGACCTGGCGGATCTGCTCCTGTTCGAACGGCTTCTCGAGGTAGTCGAACGCCCCCAGCTTGACCGCCTCGACGGCGTTCTCGACCGAGCCGTGGGCGGTGATCATGACGACCGGGACGTCGGGGTAGTCGACCGACAGCTTCTTCAGCAGCGCCATGCCGTCCAGCACCGGCATCTTGAGGTCCGTGATCACCATCTGGACGCCGGCGTTCATGCCGCCCAGCGCCTCCTGGCCGTTGGCCGCGGTGATCACGTCGTAGCCCTCGCGGCGCAGCATCGCCTCGAGCACGCGGCGCATGTTCAGCTCGTCGTCGGCGACGAGCACCCGCTTGGTTTCGGTGGAGGAGACGGCGGCGGTCACGGAATCGGAATCTTACCCCGGTCGATGGTCGGCGGGGTCGGTCTGCGCGCGGATCCTTTCGCCGCGCCGGCGGACGCCGGGGCCGGCACGGGCGCTGGCGGCGGCATCCGCCCGGGGGGCGGCGGGGGCAGCTGCGGCGCGGGCGGGGGCCGGCGGGCGGCCTCGGCGGCGCGCATCGCCTCCCGCGAGGCCTCCAGGTGGGCGGCGTAGGCGTCGGCCTCGATCGGCAGCAGCACGGTGAAGGTGGCGCCCTCCCCCGGCTGCGAGCGGACCTCGATGGTGCCGCCGTGGTTCTCGATGATGCGCTGGCTGATCGGCAGCCCGAGGCCGGTCCCCTTCTCCTTCGTCGTGAAGAACGGGATGAACAGGTTCTTGAGGTCGCCGGCCGGGATGCCCACGCCCGCGTCGCGAAACCGGACCTCCTGGAACGCCGCCGCGGCGCCCCGGCGCGTCGACCGCCGCAGCGCCGTCGAGATCCAGAGCTTGCCGCCGCTCGGCATCGCTTGCAGCGCGTTCAAGGAAAGGTTCAAGAACACCTGCAAAAGCTGCTCGGCGTCAGCGCGAACGGGCGGCATCTTGTCGGCGAAGTCGGTCAGGATCTCCACCTTGCTCTCGGCCGCCGCCTCCTTGGTCAGCAGCGCCAGCGTCTTCTTCAGCACGTCGGTGACGTCGAGCTGGCGCTGCTCGCCGCGGTACGGGCGCGCGTAGTCGAGGAACTGCGACACGATCTTGTTCAGGCGGTTGACCTCCTCGATGATGATGTCGAGGAACGCGCGCGTGTCCTCGCGCGAGCTCGCCCCGCTCTGGCCGGGCTGCAGGTACTGGGCGGCGCCCTTGATCGACCCGAGCGGGTTGCGGATCTCGTGGGCGAGGCCGGCGGCCATCTGGCCGAGGGCGGCCAGACGATCGCGCTCCTTCATCCGCTCGTAGACCTGCGAGTTCTGGAGGGTGATGCCGATGCTGGTGGCGACCCCGCGGAACAGCTCGATCTCATCGGTGGAGTAGGCCTCGCGGAGGCGCTCGTCGCGGATCACCAGCGCGCCCAGCAGCTGGTCCTCGCTGGAGAACCCCAGCGCCACCGAGCCGTTCATCTGCTCGAGGGTGCGCAGGATCAGCTGCAGGCTCTCCTGCTCCTCGGTCGAGATCGGGCGCCGCGCGGCCACCTCGCGCTCGATCCCCTCGATGGTGATCACGCCGGTGCGGCGCAGGCGCTCGAAGAACGCCCGGTGGGTGATGGCGTCCAGCCGCGCGTCGGGGCGCGGGCCGACGCAGCCGGCCAGGTCGAAGCCCGACCCGTCCGGATCGGCCAGGTAGATCGACGCGTGGGTGATACGCCGCGAATCCTCCAGCGCGGCGAGCACGCGCGGCACCAGCACGCGCATGTCGATGACGTTGGCCAGCTCGGCGCGCAGCATCTCGATGCGCCGCGACAGCTCGAACTTCTCCTGAAACATCCAGCGGCTGATCAGCGCCTCGACGCGCACGCGCATCGGCTCGATCAGGATGACGATGGCCGCCGACGCCAGCAGCGTGTTGAAGAAGAACAGCCCCTGCTCGTCGGGGCTGACCCACTTGGTCAGCGCGCCGTAGATCACCGCCAGGATGAACACCAGCGTGCCGAGCACGAACATCCGCCCCAGCAGCTCGTTCAGGTCGAGCAGGCGGTAGCGGACCAGGTTCTGCGACAGGAAGTAGAGGTAGACGATGATGAACAGGTTGCCGAAGTTGGGGCCGTGCGGCACCTCCTCCAGCAGCGACGCCGTCACGGTGGCGATGCCGCCGACCACCAGATAGAGGAGGCGCGTCTTCTCGACGCGCGACGGGGTCGCCCGGTAGCGCGCGTAGAGGTAGAAGACCGACAGGTAGAGGCCGACGAAGACGTAGGCCAGGAACGCGGCGCGGAACCAGACCGTCGTGTGCACCGGCTCGACGAACTTCGAGATGAACAGCGCCATGTAGAAGACGCCGGCGCCCACCACGGTCAGCTTGCTGAGCGGCGGCGGGCCGGCGTCGTCCCCCAGGAAGGCCTGGAAGAAGCGCTGCGCCGTGGCGGGTAGCGAAACGGCGCACAGCAGCGACAGCCAATCCACGGTCGAGGAGTCGAAGCGCTTCGCGAAGAACGACAGGAAGCTCCAGACCGCGATGTTGAAGGAGAAGGTCGCGAACAGGACGTGCGACGCGCGACGCGGATCACGCAGCAGCACCGAGCAGCCAATCGCGAAGCTGACGATGCCCGCGACCAGCGCTGAAACCGGCTGGATGCTCAAAGTGTAACGAGTCTACTCCATTGCACTTTTGCTGCGCCTTCGCGGGCCTGCTATGTTCCTTAGGTGACCAACGCTGCCGTGCTGGTTCTCAATCGGCACTACCAGCCGATCCACGTCACGAACGTGCGGCGGGCGTTCTCACTGCTGTATCTCGGGGTGGCGCGCGTCATCGACCGGGAATTCAAGACCTTCGACTTCGACACCTGGGCGGACTTGAGCGTCGAAGTGCACGAAAACCACGACGTGATCCGCACCATCAACCGGGCGATCCGGGTGCCGCGCGTCATCGTGCTTCAGCTCTACGACCGCATCCCGAAGACCAAGGTCCGGTTCTCGCGCCACAACATCTACATGCGCGACGGCAACACCTGCCAGTACTGCGGGCGCGAGCTCCCGCGCGCCGAGCTGAACCTCGACCATGTCGTCCCGCGCGCCCAGGGCGGACGCACGACGTGGGAGAACGTCGTCTGCTGCTGCGTCGAGTGCAACCTGTCGAAGGGCGCGCGCACGCCGGACCAGGCCGGTCTGCGGCTGTTGAAGCAGCCGATCCGCCCGCGCTGGACGCCGACCTTCCGGACCAACGGCGGGCGCGTGCGCTACCGCGAATGGCTGCCGTTCCTCGGCATCGCCGACGCGTCTTACTGGAACGTCGAGCTCGAAGATTAAGTGTCGACCGAGGATGGCGACCACAGCGGCGACGACGAGCTGGTCGTCACCGAGGACGAAGGGCACCCGCCCGCGCCAGCCGCCTCCGAGATCACCGATCAGAGCGTCGCGCCGCGCGCGCGGGCCAAGCTGATCGCGCTGGCGTCGGGACGCGGGGGCACCGGGCGCTCGCTGCTCGCGGCCAACTTCGCCGTCTACCTGGCGCAGTCGGGGAAGAAGGTGGTGGCGCTGGACGCCGATCCCGCCGGCGGAAACCTGCACCAGATGCTGGGCGCAGCCAGACCGCCGCGCGGCTTCGGCGAGCTCTGGCGCGGCAAGGCGACCGGGCTGGGCGAGCTGATCGCCGACACGCCGATCGCGGGCGTCGGACTGATCGCGGGCGAAGGCAGCGCGTTCGGCGCCGCCCGCCCGCGCATGACGGCCAAGGTGACGCTGGCGGCGATCGCGGCGCTGGAGGTGGACTACGTCGTGATCGACGTGGGGCCGCCCGATTCCACCCTGACGCTGGACCTGTGGCTGGCGGCCGACATCCCGATCCTGGTGACGATCCCCGATCCCGCGTCGATCGAGGCGACCTACCGCTTCGCCAAGAGCGCGTTCATCCGGCGCATGCGCACGACGCGCGGCCTGGATCGGCTGGTCCCGAACCCCGGCGGGCCGGCGCCGGCGGCGCTCGACATCTACCGTGCCATCAAAGAATCGGCCGGCCCGGCCGAGCGCCTGGCCCAGGAGATCCGACGCTTCCGCCCGACGTTCATCATGAACCAGACGCGCACCCTGCCCGACCAGAAGCTGGGCGGCTTCATGGCGACGGCGGCGCGGCGACGGCTCGGTCATGTGCTGGAATACCTGGGGCACGTCGAGACCGACGAGACGGTCTGGCTGGCGGCGCGGCGGCGGCGCTCGCTGATCGCCGAGTACCCCGACGGCAAGGCCTCGAAGAACATCGAGCGCCTGGGGCGGCGGCTGCTGTCGCTGGACGGCGAGCGCGAGCGCGAGCGACCGGTGACGGGGCCGCTGCGCACCGAGGAGGAGCAGACCTACTACGAGATCCTGGAGACCGAACCGGGCGTCAGCGACGAGGAGATCCGGCGCGCCTACCGCACGGTCAAGGACAACTACGCGAGCGGGTCGATGGTGATCGCGGGCCTCTACGACGAGCACGAGCTGGCCGCCCTGCACGCCCGCATCAACGCCGCGCACGACACGCTGTTCGCGCCGGATCGGCGGCGCCTCTACGACCTCGCGCTGCCGGAGGCGGATCTGGCGCGCGCGGTGCGGGCGGCGGCCCAGGTGGCGCGCGTGCCCGTGGCGGCAGGCGGCGCGGCCGCGGGGGCGGAGGATCGCCCGGAGGTCGCCGATGCGGCGATCGACATGAGCGCGGAGGTCACCGGTGCGTTCCTGAAGAAGGTGCGCGAAATCCGGGGCCTCGAGCTGGGCGATATCTCCCAGCGCACGAAGATCAGCGAGCGCTACCTGCGGGCGCTCGAGGACGAGCAGTTCGGCGACATGCCGGCCGCCGTCTACGTGCGCGGCTACGTCACGGAGTACGCGCGCGCGCTGCGCCTCGACCCGCAGCGGGTCGCGGAGAGCTACCTCGTCCGCTATCGCGCCAAGCTGCCCAAGACCGCGCCCGCGCAACCGCCGTCGGGGCGGCTGCAGGACGGCGGGCGCTCCGGTACCAGCTGACCCGCCGGGGCGTCGCCCAGACCCGGGCGCTGTGTTTGCGTTAATGTGTCGCCTTCAGGGCGACGCCGTGGGTCTCGATTCGACATTCTCAAAGGGCGATCTCGTCGACCGCTTCGAGATCCGCGAGCTGATCGGCGAAGGCGGGATGGGGGCCATCTACCGCGCGGTCGACACCAAGATGGGGCGCACGGTCGCGCTCAAGGTGGTGCGGGCGGCGCGACTCGGATCCAGCTCCGGCGAACAGGCGCGCCAGCGCTTCCTGCGCGAGACCCTGGCCGTGTCCAAGGTGGACCATCGCAACGTCGTGCGCGTGCTCGACTTCGGGTTCTCGGGCGACACGCCCTACCTGGCGATGGAGTACCTGCGCGGGCGCGATCTCGGCCGGGTATTGAAGTCGCGGACCGACCTCCTGCCGATCACCGAGGTCGTCGACGTGATGCTGGAGGTCTGCGCGGCGATCCGCGCCTGTCACGACGCCGGCATCATCCACCGCGATCTGAAACCGTCGAACATCTTCCTGTGCGACGGCGACGCCGAACGGGTGGTGAAGGTCCTCGACTTCGGCGTCTCGAAGCCGCCCATCGCCAGCGACCTGACGCGAGAGGGACAGATCGTCGGAACGCCGCAGTACCTGGCGCCCGAACAGATCGACGGCAAGGCGGTGCCCCACACCGACCAGTACGCGATCGGCGTGATGCTGTACGTCTGCCTGACCCGGTCCCTCCCCTACCAGGACCACCAGAGCTTCGGCCTGCTGCGCGCGATCGTGGTCGGAAAATTTCCGGCGCCGCGCGCGCTGCGCCCCGAGCTGCCCGAGACGCTCGAGGAGATCATCCTGCGGGCCATGAGGACCGCGCCCGAGGAGCGGTTCGAGTCGGTGTACGCGCTGGGGCGCGAGCTGTGGCAGTTCGCAAGCTCCGCGGCGCGCGAGCAGTGGCGCGCGTACTACCTGGACGATCGTCTGCGCGCGCCCGCCAAGGCGTCGACGCACGCGATGCCGCTGATCGAGGCGATGGCGCGCGGGCTGGCGGCGCAGCCGATCCACAACACCGTGGCGCTGGCGTCGACCGTGACGGCGGCGGCGGCGCCGAAGCCGGCGGTCGACGAGAAGCCGACGCCGGTCGTCGCGGAGAGGGCGAGCACACCCGCTTTCGTCCGGCCGCCGCCGTCATCGTCCGATCCGCCGACCCCGTCGACCGCCGCGGAAGAGGCGTTGGAGATCGCCGGCGCGGGGAGGTGGCGGAAGGCCGCGCTGATCGCCGCGGGCGCGGCCGTGCTGGCCGGGGTCGGGTGGTTCGCGCTGCGCCGGCCTCCCGTCGAAACGCAGGCGCCCCCCCCGAAGGCGGTCGCGCCCCCTGCTCCCGCGGCGCCCGCGCGGGCGGCGCCCGCGCCGCCCGCGCCCGTGATGCGCCCAGCTCCGGCGCCCGCGCCCGCCGCCGTTGCGCCAGCACCGCCGCCGCGCGCCGCCGCGGCGG
>DATBHU010000500.1:0-4877 GCA_036557265.1 Polyangia bacterium | reverse complement strand
TCGCGCGAGAACAGCTCGGGCACGTACGTGTTCTTCAAGGAGCACGTGCTGGAGAACGCCGACTACACGCCGCGCGCCCAGAGCATGTCCGGGACGGGCGCGGTGGTGAACGCGGTCGTCAAGGAGAAGTTCGCCATCGGCTACGGCGGCGCCGCGTACGCCAAGGGGATCAAGGTCCTCAAGATCAAGAAGGACGACAAGTCGGCGGGCATCGCGCCGTCCGACGCGACGATCCAGAACGGCACGTACCCGCTGTCGCGCCCGCTTTTCTTCTACACGCGCGCCAAGTCGTCCGACGAGATCCAGGCGTTCATCAAGTGGGTGCTCGCCAAGGAAGGGCAGGAGATCGTCACGAAGGTGGGCTACTTCCCGATCAAGTAAGGAGCAGTTACGATCCCCCACTCATGACGGGGATCACGATTCGAAAGCAGTCCGACGCGGCGGGCGCGCGAGCGCTCGCCGCGTTTTGCGTTGTGGTCTCCGGCGCGGCCTGCGGCAACGTCACGCCGCCGCCGCTGTCCGCGATGCAGGCGTGCGCCGATCTGGCGCAGGCGATGTGCACGAAGCGCGCGGCGTGCACGAACGGCGCGGGCATCACGCGCACGAACGGTGACATGGCGACGTGCCTGACCGAGGAGCAGCAGATGTGCACGCTGGCGCTGGCGGCGCCCGACACGGGCGGCAGCCCGACCAACACGGAGAAGTGCGTGGCGGCGATCGGCGGCTGGTCGTGCACCGACTTCCTGAACGGCGCCCCGCCGGTCGCCTGCACGCCGGCCGGCGCGCGCGCGATGGGTGAGCCGTGCGCCTTCAACGGCCAGTGTGGCAGCGCGTTCTGCGTGCGCGACAAGAGCAGCATCTGCGGCGCGTGCGCGCCCACGCCGTCGATCGGCGATCCCTGCCTGGACGGCAACTGCGGACACGGCCAGACCTGCGTCGGCAGCCCGCGCACCTGCCAGGCGCTGGTCGCCGGCGACCAGCCGTGCAACGGGCAGACCTGCAGCGCCGGTTTGAACTGCGTCGCCGCCGACAGCACCATCAACATGGGCGCCGGCACCTGCATGATGGCGGGGGCGACGGCGGGCGCGGCGTGCGGCACGGACAGCGCCGGGTGCGCCGGCGTCCTCGGGCTGGCCTGCAGCGGGCCGTCCGGAATGAAGACGTGCATGATGATCGCGTTCGGCGACGACGGCGCGGCGTGCGGTCCCTCGACGGCCGACGCGGTCCGATCGCTGTGCACGGCCGGCGGCTGCTACACCGCCACGGGCCAGGCGTCCGAGCCGCAGACCGGAACGTGCAAGGCCGACGTCGCTGCGGGCGCGACGTGCGACACCATGCTCGGGCCGGCGTGCAAGCCGCCCGGCCGCTGCGTCGTCAACGTCAACTCCACGGCGGGCAGCTGCATGACGCCCGACCCGACCGCCTGCGGCTAGACTGACCTGATGACCACGCCGCGCATCGCAATCTCGCTGGGCGATCCGTGCGGCATCGGCCCGGAGGTGGTGGCGCGCGCGCTGGCCGCGCGCCCCGGCCTCGACGCGGTCGTCTACGGCGACGCGGGCGTGCTGGCGCGGGCCGCGGCGGCCGCGGGCGTCGCGCCGCCGCCGCCGGAGCGGCTGTTCGCCGTCACGGAGCTGTCGCCCGGGGCGGTGCCGCCCGGCAAGCCGAACGACGAGGGCGGGCGCGCGCAGCTGGCGTACCTGGCCGCCGCGACGGCCGCCGCGCTGGCGGGCGACGCGGCGGCGCTGGTGACCGCGCCGATCTCGAAGCAATGGATCGCGCGCGCCGGGTTCACGTTTCCGGGCCACACCGAGTACCTGGCGTCGCGCGCCGGCACGCGCGAGTTCGCCATGATGCTGGCGGGCCCGCGCCTGCGGGTCACCGTCGCGACGACGCACGTGGCGCTGCGCGACGTGCCGGGCCTGCTGACCGTCGGCGGCATCGCCTCGACGATCTGGCTGACGGCCGAGGCGCTGGCGCGGCGCTTCGGCGTCGCCGCGCCGCGCGTCGCGGTGGCGGGGCTCAACCCGCACGCCGGCGAGGCGGGGCGGTTCGGCGACGAGGAGGATCGCCTGGTGCGCCCCGCCATCGAGGCGGCGCGCGCGCGCCTCGCGGCGGCCGGTCTGACGGCCGATGTCTCGGGGCCGCACGTCCCTGACGTCGTGTTCCGCGAGGCGGCGGCGGGCCGCTTCGACGCGGTCGTCGCGCTGTACCACGATCAGGGCCTGATCCCGCTCAAGCTGCTGCACTTCGACGAGGGCGTGAACGTCACGCTCGGGCTTCCTTTCGTGCGCACCTCGCCCGATCACGGCACCGCCTACGACATCGCCGGCAGCGGCCGAGCCAGCGCGGCCAGCTTCCTGGCGGCCCTCGATCTGGCGGGGCGGCTCGTCGGTTAGCCGCTCCGCGCCGCAGGCGCGGTTTGCGGCTATCTTTTGCAAATGTAGCGGCACACCCGCGCTACGCGCGGGAGCCGCTAGCGGGATAGAATCGGTATGATGCCCGAGCCACAGCGGGACCGCGACGCGCGTGCGTTGGTGGGCACGACCCTCAACGGCGACTATCGCGTCGTCCGGCTGATCGGCGAAGGGGCGATGGGCGGCATCTACGAGGCGCGCCAGCTGCGCCTCGACAAGCGCGTCGCGATCAAGGTGATGACGCGCGAGCTGGCCCTGAACGGCGAGGCGCTGCTGCGCTTCCACCGCGAGGCGGAGATCACCTCGCAGCTCGGCCACCCCAACATCATCACGGTGTTCGACTTCGGCACCACCCAGAGCGGCCAGCCGTATCTCGTGATGGAGTACCTGGAGGGCGAGGATCTCGCCAACCGTCTGCACCGCAAGACCGCGCTGTCGCTGCCGGCCGCCGTGCGCATCACCAAGCAGGTCGCGTCGGCGCTGGCGGAGACGCACGCCAAGGGCGTCGTCCACCGCGATCTGAAGCCCGCCAACCTGTTCCTGGTGCGCGTGCAGGGCGAGGACTTCGCCAAGGTGCTCGACTTCGGCATCTCGAAGGTGCGCGCGGCGAGCACCGCGCTGACCAACGCGTCGATGCTGATGGGGACGCCGATGTACATGGCCCCCGAGCAGGCGAAGGGCGAGTCCGAGCTGGACCACATGATCGATCAGTGGGCGCTCGCCTGCATCACCTACGAGATGCTGGCGGGACGGCCGCCGTTCCTGGGCGACGACACCGCGGCGCTGCTCTACCAGGTCGTCCACCAGGAGCCGCCGCGCCTGTCGAACTTCGTCAAGGATCTGCCCGCCGAGGTCGAGCAGGTCATCCGGCGCGCCCTGTTGAAGGACGCGGGCGAGCGGTTTCCGAACGTCACCGCGTTCGCGCGCGCGCTGGAGGCGGCAGCCACCGGACGGCCGCTGCCGATCGAGTCGGCGCGCGACGTCAGCCTGAGCGTCCCGGGCGTCTCGCTGACGCCGGTCGAGGTGGCGCCGACTCTGGCGCGCGACGCCGCCGACTTCCCGCTGCGCCCGCCGCGGCGGCGCGGGCGCGTCCCGATCTGGAGCGCCGTCGCGATCGCCGCGATTGCCGGCGGGGCGCTCCTGGCGCGCGGGCCGCTGCGGCAAAAGCTGCGGCCGCCTGCCGCGGCCAGCGCGCCGCCGGCGGTGGTCGAACCGACGACGCCGACGACGACGCCCTCCGAAAACGCCGCGGAAACGACGGCCAACGAACATACAGAAGATGAGCCGGCGACCGAGCCGGACGACACCGACTCCGCGCCGGCGGAGGTCGCCAAAAAAACCGGCGAAAAAACCGACACGAAGACACGAAAGGAAGGGGCGCGGCGGCGTCCGGCACGCCGCGCGGCGGTCGGAAAACGCGCTGCGCCCGCCGAGACACCCGCGACCGCGACACCCGTCAAGCGTAAGCTCATCAACGAACTGTGATCGCTCGAACCGCGACCCGGACGCAGGTAACGCTGGCGCTGTCGATGGCGGCCGTCTGCTTCGCCGTCGCGACGCCGGCGGCGTTCGCGGCGCCCGCCGGCCAGACCCCTGCGCCCGCCTCGCCGACCCAGTCGTCGGACGACAGCACGCAGGCGAAGGCGCGCGCCCAGGCCCTGCTCAAGGAAGGCACGGCCGCCTACGGCCGCGGCGACTACGCGACGGCGCTCGAGAAGTTCACCGGCGCCTACCAGATCTTTCCCAGCCCGAAGCTGTGGTTCAACATCGGCCAGGCGAACCGCGATCTCGGCCGTCCCGTCGAGGCCGTGGCGGCCTTCGATCGCTTCCTGCGCGACGCGGGCGATGCCCCGCCCGAGACCGTGGCCGAGGCGCGCCGCTCGGCGGCCGAGCTGAAGACCAAGCTCGGCCAGATCAAGGTCACCTGCACGATCGACGGCGCCGACGTCACCGTCGACGGCAAGCCGATCGGCAGCACGCCGCTCGGCGAGATGGTCTGGACGACGCCGGGGCGACACCAGGTCGCGGTCCAGCACGCCGGGTTCTCGCCCGCCATCGAGGACGTCGTCGTCGCGACCGGCCAGCCGGCGGCGGTCGACTTCAAGCTGCAGCCCGTCGATCTGCGGCTGGCGAACACGGGCAAGGGCGGGCTCGCGCTCGGCGGCGGGCCGGGGACCGAGCGCAAGCCGATCTACCGGCGCCCGTGGTTCTGGGTGGCGGCGGGCGTTGTCGTCGCGGCCGGTGCCGGCGCGGCGATCATTCTCTCGTCGTCGTCGCACGGCTCGAGTGGATTTCAGCCGACGCTCGGCGCGCAGAGGATCTTCCAATGATCGGGCGCGGCATGCGGGCGGCCCTGGCGCTGGTCATCACCTTGGCGGCGGCGCTCGGCGTGCCGGCCTGCGGCAGCGACAGCGTCGGGGGCCTCGACACCAAAGGTCAATCCCTCGTCGTCATCACCCT
>DATBHU010000499.1:0-15840 GCA_036557265.1 Polyangia bacterium | reverse complement strand
GAGGGGGTGCGAGTGGCGCGGGTGGAGGCGGTAGTGGGAGCGGCGGAGCGGGCGGCGGGGGCGGTGACGGTGGTGGGAGCGGCGGAGTGGGGGGTGGGGGCGGCGATGGAGCGGGCGGGGGCGGCGGAGTGGTTGTCACCGGCGGGGATGCCGGATTCGCCTGCGGGACGTACGCGGACGCGGATACGTGCAATGCGGATCTCGGCTGCCTCTGGCATGACGTCGACTGCAATCACCCGGTGGCGGCATGCGAGATCAAGGGTGGGGGATTCCACCCGTGCCCGTGAGTGAGTTAGCGGCCTGAATCGCGGGCGGGGCTGGTGCTGGACACGTGCGGCGGCCGGCCTTTGGCAGATGTCATTGCTTCCCGGCCGTTCCCTCCAGCATCCGCTCCACCCCCAACGCCAAAACCATGAAATTTGTCGCCCCACCCCCCAACACGTACTCCCCCTGCTGCCACAAGAACGGGAAGTCCTTCAACTCCGGAAAATCCGGCCGAATCAACGCAGTTCCCGACACCACGCCGCCCGGGACGTAGCTCCAGTCGGCGCGGTTCCAACCGTAGGCCGTCGTCATTGAGCGGGCGCCCACGCCCGAAGCGAACGACGCCGTGTTCGCGCCCGGGTGCACCCCCAACACGAAATCCAGCGCCGCGAGCGCGCCCTCCGTCCCGACCAAGTCCGGGAAGGCGGCATGCAGGAAATACATTTTCACGCCGTGCTCCTGGATGCCCCAGCCGGCGCCCCAGATCACCGGCTTGTACGGCACGCCGAACGGGTTCTTCGCGGCGGCGGCGCGCTCCTCCTTGGCGTACGCCGCGACCGCCTCTCTCACGACCGCCGTCAGCCCCGCGTCGCCGATCGCCGGCAGCGCGCGCCCGACGATCCACCCGAGCGCCGCGATCTGCTTCTTGATCGCCGGCGCCGCCTCGATCACCGCCCGCCGGTACTCCTCCTTGCGCGTGGTCAGGAACAGCTCGACGGCCGCATGCACGCGCGCCGCAACCTCCTTGTCTCCCGCGCCCGCCGCCCGCCCCGCCCCCTCCTCCGCCCGCCAGACCGCCTCCGCCGCCCGCAACCCCTCCGCCGCCAGCCCATCATCAAACCCGCGCAACACCCGCGCCCCCGCCGCCACGTCCGCCGCCGCCACCAACGCGCGCGCCGGGTTCACCTCCGTGAACATCAGCCTGTCATCGCTCGAAGCCGCGCCGTCCGTCTGCTCCGCCACATCCCCCACCATCCGGTACTGCCGCAACGTCGGCACAATCATCCCGCGCGGAAAACGCCCGAGCGCCTTCCACGCGCCCACCACGTGCAGCATCCCGTGCGCGATCTGCTGCAACACATCCGGCTTCCCGTCCGGCTCTCTTATCTCCACCAACCGCCGCCCCTCGTCCACGGTCGTGTCGTCATCCTTCACGCCGAACGTCTCCCACGCGAGAGCCAGCACATACACTTCGCCGGCTTGCGACTCGATCCGTAAGTCGTCGTCCCCGGCGTCGTGCCAGCCGCCCACGTTCATCCCCGGCACCACCTCGCCCGGGCGCCATTTGGTCAACGTCGAGTCGCCCTGTTTGTAGCCGTCGAAGTGGTTGTACGAGGTCGGCGCCATGCGCGCGTCGTCGAGGTGACAGGCGCCGTGCCAGACGCGGTACTTCTCGACGACGCGCATGTGGCACATCTGGACGGGCAGGAAGACGCCCAGGGTCGGTTGCCAGACCTGGCGCTTCCAGACGTCGTGCGCGATGCGGAACGGCTCGGTGCGGGCGGGGCCCGACTCCACCTCGTAGACGCCTTCGCGGGTCACCTTCGAGAAGTCGAAGTGCGAATAGCGGTAGCGGAGGAATGTCCCCGGCCACGGTTTCGCGGGGGCGGCGAGGACCGGCTCGCGGCGGCCGTCCTCGCCGATGCGCACCAGCGTCGCGCGGCGCGGGGCGCGGTCGGCGGCGTCGACTTCGATGACGGCGACCTTGCGCTGGGACGGGTGGTAGCCGACCTGCGAGACGTGCACGACCGGCGGCGCGCGCCAGCCGGGGAGGGCGTTCGGCGTGATCAGCCAGTCGATCGCGCCCGCGGTGGCGCCGGCGGGGATCTTCGCGCGCACGATGAACCAGCCGTTCGGGTGGTTGACGCGGCCGTCGAGGAGGGCGAGCGGCTCGCGGCGGCTTTCGATGGTGAGGCGCTGGGCCGGGGTTTCGGGCGCGATGACGAGGCGGCGGCCGGTGGCGAGCGGTTCGGGTTGGACCTGGTGGTCGGCGTCGACGGCGACGGGGCCGTTGGGTTGGCGGGGGAAGAGGCCGGAGCGGACGGCGCCCGAGAGCGGCTTGCCATCACCCCGGCCCTCTCTGGCAAGCGCGAGAGGGGGATCTGAGGCGTAGAAGGTTCGACCAAACAATGTGGCGGGGAACAGTTCCAGGTTGAAGCCGACCTTGCCGACCCACGCGGCGGGCAGCGGCTCGGTCAGGTCGACGAGCACGCGCACCGCCGCGCCCTCGGCGCGCACGCGCACGCGGTAGGTGAGCGCGAGATTCGGGTATTCGATCGGGTTGAAGCCTTTGCGGTCCTTGTCGGGATCCGGGTAGGCGAGGGTGGTGACGACCTCGCCGGCCTTGGCGTCGACGAGGCGCTCCTTCTGCACGGGCACCGGCGCCCACTGCCCGGGCGCCGGCTCGAGCCGCAGGTCGCCGTTGCTCGCCACCCGCACCCCGTTCTGGATGATGCTGACCGCCCCCTGGTGGCCCTCCGGGTAGAAATCCTGGAACGCCATCACGTCGAGGCCCGGCATGGAGAAGTAGCCGCGGTCGTTGAGGGTGAGGTGGGGCTTGGCGGCGGCGGCGGCCCCGCCGTTGAAGGCGGCGCACACCAGCGCGGCGACGATCGGGTGCATCACGGCGCCAGTATGCGCCGGCGCGACGGTGTTCGGTCATCGGCGAAGCCGTCGGCGCCGATGTTATGGTCCGCGGTATGGGAAAGCTGCGGCCATCGGTGGTGCGGGGCGTTCTTTTCATTTTGGCCAGTCTGGCTTCCTTGGTCGTGCTCGGGTGGCTCTACTGGAATTTGAAGACTCTGGACAAGCAGCGGTCGTGGGTCGACTTCCTGGTCGCGGGGATTGTCGGGGCTGTCTGGAATCTGTTCCTGGCGGTCATCGAGGCTGCGGCGGCGAGGGAGTCAATCGACGCCGAATCAGACAAGGGGAAGAGGAAGGGCACGGAGAGCTGGCGCCTGTGGGTGCGCGTGGCGGGCGGGATATTTTCGATCGCGGCGGCGCTGCTGGTCCTCCACGCGGCCTTGCTTCCTCAAACGCATCGAATGGTCGCGGTAGGCAGCGGCACCGTGATTGACACGCTGCTTGAAAAGCGAGACGAGAACGCCTGCAACTACCTCGCTCTCGACTACATCGACTCCGGATCTCGGGAAGCCATTCCGCTCCTCGCCCGTCGGTATTTTGCCCGAAAGGACAAGGGCGCCTTCGCCGTGATGGCGAACCGATACGGAACCACCGCCGTCCCAGGCGGTGACAACCTGGCGTCGAAGATGCTCGTGACGGAGTTCGCCCTGGGGGACTACGGCTTCGTGCCGATCGTGCACCACGACAACAGATGCGTGGTGTTCGAACGAGATCGCCTCCGCGATCTCGCCTCCGGTGCCGGCGGCAAGCTGCGGACGTGGAGCGATCTGCAATCGCATTCCGGTGGTGGAGCGGCGATTACGCCCTGCCTGCCGTCGATGAACGATCCGAAGGTCGATCTGATTCTGCCGTCGGAGTGTCGCGCCCGGAACTCACGCTCGGGCACTTGCACGCAGCTGGCGCGCTGGCTGTCTCTGGACGTCCTGTCGCCCGGTGGCCCGGGGCCCGACACGCGTGAGATCGGCGACGTCGTCGAGGAGGTCTCGAGACGGCCGGCGGCGATCGCATTCGTGACGGATCTGTCCTTGTCCGGCAGCACGTCCAGGACCGGCGTGCATCAGGCCACGGTCATCGTCGACTCCGGCGGCAGCGCCGAGACGTCCAAGCGATGGGGGCTCTTCGCCTATCTGCCCACCGTGGAGATCGACGGTGAATACGAGCTGGCGGACGCCAAGTTTCTGAAGTGCATCGGGACCGCGCTGCCGTCACTCTCGGACGACACGCAGAACACCTGGGGTGCGGCGCGAAAGGATCAGGCGGAATGGCTCAAGGGCAGGCGGGTCAAGGAAGCGTGGAGCGAGCACTACGTCGAGACGAAAACCGGGGGGGCGAGGGTCCTCCGGCTGCAGTGTCCGCAGGCCGGCCATCCGATCTGCGATCTGGCTGATTTCAAGGAACGCTGAGGGCGACTCGTCGTTGAGCGCGTAAGGCGCTGTGCTCTCCGGTCGTCGCGTGTGCGACCACGCGCAGCGGCGTGCCACGGTCTTGACTCTTGACGTCCTCGACGGCGAGGGACGAAGATCACGTCTCGGGTTTTCGTTTCGACGCGCGGCCGGCGCCGCGCGTTCCGCCTCGAGGCAAAGGAGGGCAGCATGTCGCACTCCGTTCGCCAGCTTCGCTTCGTCGCCACATTGGTCGGATTCGCGCTCCCAGTCGGCGCCTGCACGGGCTCGATCGGCAATCATCCGCAGACCGGGACGGGCACGGGCGGCACGGGCCCCGGCATGATCACCGGGCCCGCCGTGCTCGGCGGCAAGACGCCCGAGGAGGTGCTGCAGTCGTGCGCGACGCCCAGCCCGGGGCGCGCGCCGCTGCGGCGCCTCAGCAACGCGGAGTACCGCAACACGGTCAACGACCTGTTCGCGAACGTGCCGGCGGTGGTCGCGCTGGTGCCCGCGGCGACGAGCGGCTTTCCGTCGGAGCCCGAGTCGCTCGGCTTCCGGAACAGCGGCGACTACCTGACGGTGCCGTCGCTCGCCGCGCAGAAATACCTCGACGCCGCCGAGCAGATCGCGGAGGCGGCCGCCGGCACCAGCAACTTCGTCTCCTGCGCGAACGGCGCGCAGGACGCCGCCTGCGCCACCACCTTCATCAACTCCTTCGGCAAGCAGGTCTACCGCCGGCCGCTCGCCGCCGACGACACGGCCCGCTACCAGAGCCTCTACGGAAAGGCGATCTCCAGCGGCTACGACTTCAAGACGGGCATCGAGTGGATCGTCTTCGCGATGCTGCAGTCGCCGCAGTTCCTCTACCGGTTCGAGCTCGGCGCGACGCCGATGGGCAGCTACGCCAAGCCCACGCCCTACGAGATCGCCTCCCGCCTCTCGTACATCTACCTGCAGAGCATGCCGGACGCGGCGCTGCTCGCGGCCGCCGACGCGGGCGAGCTGGCCACGCAGGCGCAGATCGAGGCGCAGGCGCGGCGCCTGCTGGCCGATCCGAAGGGCGGGCGCCTGCTCGACTACTTCGAGCAGTGGCTCGACACCGACACGCTGCCCGACATGGTGCGGGACGGGACGGTCTACCCGAACCTCGACCCGACGCTGCCGGCGCTGCTGCAGGGCGAGACGCGCGCCTTCGTCGCCGATCTGCTCGCGTCGCCCATGGGCACGTTCGACGCGCTCTTCACGGCGCCGTACACGTTCGCCAACGGGGCGCTCGCCAAGCACTACGGCCTCACCGGGCCGACCGGGTCGGCGTACGAGCGGGTCGACGCCCCGGGGCGCGCGGGCGTGCTGACGCAGGGGATGATGCTCGCGCACGACAAGGCGACGCGCACCTCGATCGTGCGGCGCGGCCTCAAGATCCGGACCGACGTGCTCTGCCAGATCGTTCCGGCGCCGCCGCCCAACGTCGACCTCTCCAGCCTGGACAAAGACGCCACGGGCGTCTCGCAGCGCGAGCGGCTGGAGCAGCACCGCACCGTCGCCACGTGCGCCAGCTGTCACAACCTCATGGATCCGATCGGCGTCGTCTTCGAAGGCTTCGACGCCGTGGGGCGCGCCCGCACGGTCGACGAGCTGGGCCTGCCGGTGATGCTGGCGAGCACGCTGTCGGGGACCAGCGACGCCGACGGTCCGGTGGCGAACCCGACGGAGCTCGGGCAGCGGCTGGCGCAGAGCGAGCAGGTGCGCGCCTGCTACGTCACCAACAACTTCCGCTTCTTCTACGGGCACGAGGTCGAGCAGGCGGACGCGTGCTCGCTGGCGCGCCTGCTGGTGGACTTCAAGGGCGCCGGCTACAACCTCACCGAGCTGCTGGTCGCGCTCACCAGAACCGACGCCTTCCTCTACCGGGGGGTGACGCCATGACGTTGAAGCCGACGGTCAAACCGGCGCCGAAGCGCCTCTCGCGGCGCACGCTCTTGCGCGGCGCCTCCGGCGTCGGGTTGGCGCTGCCGCTGCTGGACGCGATGCGGCCGCGCGCGGCGCGCGCCCAGGCGGTCGCGACGCCCCGCCGGATCATCTTCGTCTTCCAGGCGAACGGCGACGAGATCGCGACCCGCTTCACGACGGTGGGCGAGACCAACTTCGTGTTCGGCGAGTTCCTCGCCCCGCTCGAGCCGTACCGGCAGGACCTGCTCGTCCTCCACAAGCTCGACAAGAAGTTCGGCAAGCTGCCCGCGGGGTCGGTGGCCGACAACCACGAGCAGGGCGGCAGCTCGCTCGCGCCCTGGCCGTCGGGCACGGGCTCGTACCCGATCGGCGGCGCCGACACGACCATCGGCTTCGTCCTCGGCCCCAGCGCCGATCGGTCGATCGGCGACCTGGTCCTGGCCGCGAACCCGAGCCTCCCCTACCGGCACCTCGTCTACCGGGTGGGCGGCAAGGGCAACGACATCTGGAACCTGCATTCCCACGCCGGCCCGGTCGGGACGCAGAGCCCGATCCCGCCCGAGACGGATCCCTACGCGGCGTACGCGCGCATCTTCATGTTCAACACGACGGACGCGGCCGCGCAGGCGGCGATCCAGAAGCGGCTGCTCAAGAAGCAGTCGGCGCTGGACCTGGTGCTCGACGAGGCGAACGCGCTCTCGAGCAAGGTCGGCGCGAAGGACAAAGACAAGCTGGATCTGCACATGACCTCGCTGCGCGACATCGAGCGCACGCTGCAGGGGATGACCGGCACGGCGGTGCCGCCCATGGGCTGCAAGCCCGCCGACCTCGGCACCAAGGTCGACGTCTACGCCGACGCGAACCACATCGTCATCGGCGAGCTGTTCTTCAAAATTTCGGCGCTGGCGTTCGCGTGCGATCTGACGCGCGTCATCCAGTTCAACTGGAGCGGCAACACGAGCAACCGCATCTACGCGAACCTGGGCATGACCGAGGGGCACCACGACATCAGCCACCAGAACACCACCGACGCGTTCGCGAAGATCCGGACCATCCACAAGCACCTCTGGACGCAGAACCTCAAGCTGTACGAAGCGCTGAAGGGGATGCCCGACGGCGACGGGACGCTGTGGGACAAGACGCTGGTGGTCCACTGGAACGAGCTGGCCCAGGGCGACACGCACGCCATCAACAACAACCTCGTGGTCTTCGCCGGGAAGGCCGACAACGCCTTCCGGCGCGGCCGCTACATCGACTT
The DNA here is from genome assembly GCA_036557265.1 of Polyangia bacterium. Taxonomy (GTDB): domain Bacteria; phylum Myxococcota_A; class Polyangia; order Fen-1088; family Fen-1088; genus JADGRB01. The sequence continues at coordinate 8,340 of DATBHU010000499.1, read as the reverse complement.
CGCGAACAAGCAATCGTTCTCGGACATGCTGATCACCTGCCACCAGTACATGGGCTTTCCGGACGTGACGTCGTTCGGCGATTCGCGGCTCGCGGGGCTGGGGCCGCTGCAGGGACTGACCTGAGCGCCGCACGGCACGCAATATTGCGAGATCTGGTCAACCAACGGCCCGGCGTCGTTCGTTTATGCGTATACATGCAACGATCTGGCGACCGGATGCGGCGCGACGCCGACCTGCGCTTGCGTGACGAGAACCGGCTGCGGCAATTGCACCGTGTCGGCGGATGGCGATCTGACGGCGATGTGTGGTTCCGGTGACGGTTCCACCTCGCCCTGACGCTCGCGGCATGAAGACGGACTCCGTCCGATCAGCAGCTGTCTTGCTCGCCTTTGCTGTCTCGCTGCTGATGCCCGCATGCGGCGGCAAAGGCGCGCCGCCGAAGGGGGGCGTGGGGCGGGTGATGATTTCAGGGACGAACATCGTCGGGGCGCAGGATGGCAAGCCGGTGCAGCTGCGCGGCTTCGTGTTCACGGCGGGCGCGTGGTTCGACACGCCGCCCGGGAGCTCGAACGGCGATCTCGCGAACCTCGGCTTCATGCAATCCGAAGCGGACTTCGCGCAGATCGCGGGCTGGGGCGCGAACCTCGCGGTCCTCTACCTCAACTACCGCTGGTTCGACGATCCCGCCGGCTGGGCGTTCATCGACGAGGTGGCGGGGTGGTGCCGCGCGCATCACCTCTATCTGCTGCCCAGCCTGGTCGTCTATCCGGGCGGCGGGCAGCGCGGCGGCCCGGCCTTCTTCGCCGATCCCGGCTTGAAGGACAAGGCCAGGCAGTTCTGGGTCGACTTCGCGACCCGCTACAAGGGCCACGCCGAGTTCGCCGGCTACGACGTGCTGAACGAACCGCAGGGCGTGTCGGCCGACGAGATCGTCAGCTATCAGACCACGCTGGTCGACGCCGTTCGCGCCGTCGATCCCGACGCCGTCATCTTCATCGAGCCGCAGTGGGGCGATCCGTATTCGCTGCGCAAGGTCCCGCGCGACGGGCTGGTCTACGAGGCGCACTATTACCTTCCGTTCTATTTCACGGGCCAGCTCTTCCCGTGGCTCTACGGCGGCGCGATCCCGGCCGGCGTGCACTACCCGAACACGGATGCGTCGCTGGTCGACAACGTCGTCGTCGCCTCCCACGCCAACGATCCCGCGACGCCGGCCGGGACCTACGACTGGCAGGCGGTCGAGCGCACGTATTCGATCCCGGCGGCGACGGAGCTGATCTTCGTCAAGGTGTTCTCGAACGGCGACAGCGGCGCGACGGTCTATTTCGACGACATCCAGGCGGCGCTCGACGGCGGCGCGTTCGCGCCGATCCCGAACGGGTCGTTCGAGACGAAGGCGGACGTGTTCCCGGACGCCGCCTACTGGCAGGCGTGGATCCAGTCGACCGGCTCCGTCGCGCGCACGAACGACAGCGCGGCCGACGGTCAGTGGTCGGTCAAGATCGCGAACAGCGGCGGCTGGAGCCACTACACGACCCACCCCGGCGTCGACGCGAGCGGCAACAGCATCTACTTCCTCGGCACCACGTCGGGGCTGGCGGCGAACGGCGCGAGCACGCTGCGCCTGCGCTGGATGAACAAAGCCGCCGGCGCGACCGCGGGCAAGAACGGCGTCGAGGTCTACTTCTGCACGGTCTCGCGCCGGAGCTACGGCAAGACGGACTTGCAGTCGGACCTGTCGACGACCGTGCGGACGCCGTCGCAGACGTTCGACGCGCCGATCCTGATCGGCGAATTTTCGCCGTCGCTGGTGGGGACGCGCCCGGACGGGCTCGACTGGACGACGGACGTGATCGACTACGCGAACGCCAACGGCATCTCGTGGGCCTACTACCACTACCGCGAGGTGAAGGACCAGCTGCGCTACCTCGGGCTGTACGAGGGGCCGTTCGGGACGGCGACCGATTACGCCACCGGCGACGCCGAGGTGCTCGCGCGCGTGAAGGCGGGCCTCGCCCCGGCGATGTGACAGACTTCGACCGCGATGCGCGGCCGGCAACAGCTTTCGTGGGCGGGCACGCCCAGCCTGCCGTTGCGGGAGGCTCGCTTCGAGGATGTGCCGCTCGTCCTGCGGCTCATCGAGGGCGCCATCGATCACGCGTGCCGCGACCACTACGACAGCGAGCAGCGGCGGGCGGTCTTCCTCGGCTACGCGACGAATCTTTTCGTCGACGCGCTCCGTCCGTTCGTGACGCTGGTCGCCGAGCTCGACGGGCGGCTGGCCGCCTTCGCGCAGCTCGACGTCGCCGCGGCCGCGCTGCGCGCGCTGTTCGTCGACCCCGCCCTCCAGGGGCGCGGCCTCGGGCGCGCGCTGCTGGCCGCCGTCGAGGCGCGCGCCCGCGCCGCCGGGTGCCCGCGCATCCGCGGCGCGATGTCGCTCAACGCCGTCCCGTTCTACGAGCGCGCCGGCTTCCGGTCCGCCGACGGCCCCGCGCGCCTGTACGGCGCGGGCGTCCGGGTGCCGGTGGCGTGGATGGAGAAGCCGCTAGGTTGAGATGTCCTGGTCGACGAGGCGAACGTCGATCTCCAGCGTCCCGCCCAGGATCCGCGCGTAGCGCCGGCACTGCGCGATCGCCTCGTCCATCCCGTCGAGCTCCAGGACGGAGAAGCCGCCGATCAGCTCCTTCGACTCCACGAACGGGCCATCGATCGTCCGCAGGTCGTTGTTGGTGAACTGCAGGCGCTTGCCCCGGGCGCTCGGCTGCAGCCGGTACGATCGCACCAGCACGCCCGCGCCGGTCATCTCGGTCGCGAGGCGGGTGAGCGCGGCCTTCTGCTGCGGGGTGCGGCCGTCGCGCTCGCTGGCCTGGTCCGCCATCTCGATCAGCAGCAGCTGCAAGGGCGGATTCTCGGGCCGCGGCGCCACGCCGATGTCCCAGGGCTCGACCACCTTGCCGAGCTCGATCACGCCGTCGCCCAGGATCTTGCCGTAGCGTTCGGCCCAGCCGACTGCTTCATCGTGGGTGCGGACCTTGAGCAGCAGCGTCGCCGCGGGCAGCTCGTGCTCGCCGCGATAAGGGCCGCGCTTCACGCTGCTTTGCCCGTTCCGGAACACCAGGCGGGTGCGCGTTCCGCTGGCGCCCAGACCGGTGCCGTCGATGAACCGACCCGCCTGGAGGTGCTCGCCGATGAACGCGCCCATCTCGTTGACGAGCGTCATCGGGGGCCGCTCCCCCGCCTCGGTCTTCGGATCGTTCTTGTGCATGATGAAGAATCGCATGGTGGGCTCCTTGTCGTGGTTCACGGACGCGACGATCCGCCGCGCCGCCGATCGACAGGAGTGCGCGTATTTGTTGCAAGGGCGCGGAATCGCTGGGCGAAATCGCTGGGCAGAATCGCTGGCAAGATCGCTGGGCAGGGTGCGAAGCGGCAGCTAGCCGTGATCTGTCGGGCCGTCTGCCCAGTCGCCCTCGAGCGGGAGGCCGGCCGCCTCCCAGTCGATGATCCCGCCCGCGTAGTGGCTGACCCTCGTGTAGCCGAGCGCGACCAGCTCCTTCACCACGCCGCGGCTCGCGTTGCAGTCGAGGTTCGAGCAGTAGACGACGATGTCGTCGTCCTTCGCGAGCTCGGGGAACGCCTTGGCGAGCGTCCTCACGTGCAGCGACCCCGGGATGTGCTTGGCGCGGAAGCCGAAGTCGCTGGCGACCATGACCAGCTTGAACGGCTGGCCGCTCGCCAGCTTGGCGCGCAGCTGCTCGCGGTCGAGCACGGGAACCATCGCCGACATCGCCGACATCGCCGACAAGCTACCACGCGCGCGCCTACCAGGTCGGCTGTAGGGCGGCGCCGCAAACCCCGGCGGGCGCGTTGCCGTGGTCGGGTGGCGCCTTACCTCGTAGTGACCGCGACCAGGGGGGCGCGCGAGACATGCAGAGCGAACAGACGCAGCCGCTCGCCCAGGCGGTGGCGCGCCCGCTGGGTCGCGCCGGGCGCGGCACGCTCCGGTTCGTGAGCGAGACCGGCGGCCTCGCCATCTTCGCGGGGCGCGCGGTGGCGCGTCTCTTCCATCACCCGTTCCGGCACCCGCTCCGGGCGCGCCAGCTGGTCGTCCAGATCGAATTCGTCGGCGCGCGCTCGCTGACGGTGATCGCGCTGGCCGCCACCTTCACGGGGCTGGTCCTGGCGCTGCAGGGCTACGCGGTGCTGGTCCGCTTCGGCAGCGAGAACCTCATGGGGTCGCTGGTCGCGCTCAGCCTGACGCGCGAGCTGGCGCCCGTGCTGACCGGCCTCATGGTGACGGCGCGCGCCGGCTCGGCGATGGCGGCCACCATCGGCAACATGGCGGTGACCGAACAGATCGACGCGCTCGACTCGCTGGCCGTCGATCCGCTGCGCTACTTGGTGGTGCCGCGGCTGCTGGCGGCGGTGATCACGCTGCCGCTGCTGGCGGCGCTGTTCTCGATGGCCGGGATCGTGGCCGCCTACCTGTTCGGGGTGTTCGTGCTGGGCGTGGACGGGATGGTGTTCATGGCCAACGTGCGGTCGTCGGTCGAGTGGCGCGACGTCTGGGTCGGCCTGGTGAAGGCGGGGGTGTTCGGCGCGCTGATCGCCGCCGTCGCGACGTTCCGCGGCTACGAGACCCGGGGCGGGGCGGAAGGGGTGGGGCGCTCGACCAGCCGCACGGTGGTCGAGAGCGCCGTCCTGATCCTGTGCGGCGACTACGTGATGACCGCCCTGCTGTTCTAGGCCGCGGCATGCTCGACTACCGCAGATCGGAGATCATCGCCGGCGCCTTCGTGCTGCTCGGGCTGGTGCTGCTGGGGTACCTGTCGATCTCGATCGGCGGGGTCCACCTCTCGCCGCGCCACCGCTACCAGATCCGCGCCCGCTTCGCGAACGTCGGCGACCTGAAGGCGCGCGCGCCGGTCAAGATCGCCGGCGTCACGGTGGGCGAGGTGAGGTCGATCGGCCTGGCCGACTACTTCGCCGAGCTCGGGCTCGCGATCGATCGCGGGGTGACGCTGCCGCGCGACACCATCGCGTCGATCACCACGGCCGGCCTGCTGGGCGAGGCGTACGTCGCGCTGTCGCCGGGCGCCGCCGACAATGACCTGCGCGACGGCGACGTCATCACGCACACCGAACCGGCCCTGAACGTCGCCGACCTGCTGGCGCGCTACGCGTTCGGCGGCGGCGCGTCACCGGGGGCCGCACCCGACGGGGGCGCGCCCCCCGCGGCGCCCGCGTCGTCCCCGCAGCACCGCAAGGAGAGGGAGAACCGATGAAGACCGAAGCGATCCTGACGGCGGGGCTGGCGGCGGCGCTGGTGACGGCGGCCGCCCCCGCGCCGCCCGCCGCCGCCCGCACGCTGGATCGGCGCAGCGCGGTCCGCGCGGCGATGCAGCAGAACCCGCAGGTGGCGGCGGCGCGCGCCGAGGAGGCCGCGATGCAGGCCGAGGGCCGCCAGGCCGACGCCGCCCGCTGGCCGCTCGTCACCTTCGACGCCGGGGTGGGGCCGTCGCTGAAGGCGACGCTGGTGCCGGGCACGGCGGTCACCTCGGTGGAGCGGCAGTACCACGACTTTCGCTTCTCGGATCTGTCGGCGGTGTTCCTGGGGAACCTGACGCTGATCCAGCCGCTCTACACGTTCGGCAAGATCGCGCTGCGGCAGGAGGCCGCCGCCCACGGCCTGCGCGCGCGCGCCGCCCAGACGCGCATGGAGCGGGCCGACGTGGCGCTCGCGGTCGCGCGCATCTACGAGGGCTATCTGTTCGCGCGCGACGAGGGGCGTTTCCTCGACGAGATCGCGCACTGGCTGGAGCGGACGCGGGAAGGGACGCAGGAGCGGCTGTCCCGCAAGCAGCCCAACATCTCGGACCGCGACGTGCTGCGCCTGCAGTCGGGGCTGGGGCTGGTCGAGATCGGGCAGCACCAGGCGGAGGCCGCCATGTCGCAGGCGACGGCCGGCATCGTCGCGTACCTCAATCTTCCGCGCGGCGAGGCGATCACGTTCGCCGAGGACCAGCTGGCGATCGTCGGCGACGTCCCGCCCAGCTTCGACGCGCTGGTGGCGCTGGCGGCGAAGAACCGCCCGGAGCTGATCGCTCTGCATGAAGGCGAGAGCGCGCTCGACGCCCTCGGGCGCGCCGAGTCGGCCGGCTACAAGCCGGACATCGTCGCCCTCGCGTCGATCTCGGGCGCCTACACGCCGGGGCGCGACTGGATCGAGACCCGCTTCGTCGTCGATCCGCTGAACAACTTCGTCCCCTTCCTGGCGGTGGGGCTGCGCTGGCAGATCCAGGCCTACATGGCGGGGGCGCGCGCGCAGGAGCAGCACGCGCGCGCGGACGTGCTGCGCCACCTCGGCGAATGGGCGGACGCCGGCATCCCCGCCGAGGTGCGGCTCGCCTACGAGGACGTGCTGCGCACGCGCAAGGACGTCGCCAGCGGCGAGACCGCCAACGGCAAGGCCAAGCAGTGGATGGTGGAGGCGTCGGCCGACTATTCGATCGGTCTGCTCGACGTGCGCGAGGTGACCGACGCGGCCGAGGCGTACGTGCGGATCCGGACGGCGCTGCTCAACGCCCGCTTCGAGCAGAACGTGGCGATGGCGGCGCTGTCGCGGGCCACCGGCACGCTGGACGGCGACAGCGCGACCTTCTACCTGGCGGCGGCCGGCGCCGACCCGCCCGCGGGCGGCGACGCCGACGCCGAGGCGACGGTCCGCAAGGCGGTGGACGACGCCTTCACGATCTTGAAGGACAAGTCGCTGGCCACTCCGAACCAGCGCCGCAAGCGGATCACGAAGCTGCGCGAGGTGGCGGATCGGACCTTCGACTGGTCGACGATGGCGCGCAGCAGCCTGGGTGCCCCGTGGCGCAGCATGAATCCGGCGCAGCGCACGCGCTTCGTCGACGTGTTCAAGGACGTGCTGGCCGCGCAGTACAGCGACGACATCGACCACTTCCAGGGCACGGAGAAGGTGACGGTCGACAGCTCGAGCCGCGAAGGGGAGGAGGTCGTGGTGAAGACGACGCTGGTCACCGACAGCCACGAGCGCGTGCCGATGGACTACCGCATGCAGAAGGAGAGCGGCCAGTGGAAGGTGGTCGATCTCTCCATCGAGAACGTCAGCCTGGTGAACCACTTCCGCAAGACGTTCAGCGCCGCGCTCGGCAACATGACGCCCAACCAGCTCATCGATCGCCTGCAGCAGCAGCTGCCGAAGCAGCCCTGAGGCGGCGCGCCCGCCGGTAGTCCCACAGCAGGATGGCGGCGCCCAGCAGCTCGCCGGCCAGCGTGACGGGGCTCAGGATCGTCGTCAGGTGCTGGCCGAGGTTGCTGAACGGGTAGCTCGGGAAGCGCCAGCCGAACGCCGGCCAGAGCAGCGTGGCGAGCCCCATCGACAGACCGACGACGTCGAGGACGAAGTGGGTGGCGACGCCGATGGCGACCGCGCGCAGGGGGCGGGAGCGCGTGAGCCGCGCGGTGACGGCGAGCGCCAGCAGGAACACGGCCGTGTGCGCGAACAGGTGCGTGCCGGAGAGGATGCCCGCCGCGTCGCCGCGCCGCCCGGTCAGCCAGAACGGGATGTAGAAGAGCGGCTTGTCGATCAGATCGGGCAGGAGCGCGCCCAGGAAGAACGCCCGCTTCTCGACCGGCGAAAACCCGCGATACGGCCGCGCCGCCAGCTTCTTCCCGATGCCGAGATGACCGAGCGCGAACATGAGGGCTTGACCTTAATCGATCGTTGGTCGCCGGATCACCGCAACCGTTTGCCCTCACCCGCAGGGCGATCCGATCCCCTCGCCCCGCGAAGCGGGGAGGGTTAGGGAGAGGGGAGGTGGCTCTGGTGTTCCCCCGCGCGCGTCGCTAAACAACCTGCGGGGTTTCCCCGCATGAGGGTGTTCGAATTCGTCATCGCGCTGCTGCTGCTCGGGGCCGGGCTGGCGGCGCTGTCGCGGCGGATCGGGGCGCCGTATCCGGCGCTGGTGGCGCTGGCGGGGGCGGGGATCGCTCTGATCCCGAGCACGCCGACGATGGTGCTGGATCCGCAGCTGGCGCTGGCGCTGTTCGTGGCGCCGGTGCTGCTCGACGCGGCCTTCGATGCCTCGCAGCGCGACCTGCGCGCGAACTGGCGCGCCGTCGTCAGCCTGGCGATCGGGGCGGTGGCGCTGACCATCGTCGCGGTCGCGGTGGTGGCGCGCTGGCTGGTGCCCCAGATGTCTTGGGCGGTCGCGATCGCGCTCGGGGCGATCGTGGCGCCGCCCGACGCGGCGGCGGCGACCGCCGTCCTCAAGCAGCTGCGCCCGCCCCAGCGCCTGCTGGTGGTCCTCGAG
>DATBHU010000498.1:0-7633 GCA_036557265.1 Polyangia bacterium | reverse complement strand
GGCCCGTACGCCATGTACTCCGCGCGCGTCGCCATGATCGTGTAGTCGTCGCCGCGCCGCAGCTCGAGCGTGACCTCGCCGGTGACGCTCGGCGCGACCCAGCGGGTGAGGCCGTCCTTGATCAGGCACGCCTCGGGGTCGAACCACTTGCCCTCGTAGAGCAGCCGCCCGAGCCGCCGTCCCATCACCGTGTACTGATCGGTGGCGTTCTCGTTGTGGATCGCCGACAGCAGGCGCTCGTAGCAGATGTGCAGCAGCGCCAGCGCCGGCGCCTCGTAGATGCCGCGGCTCTTGGCGTCGATGACGCGGTTCTCGATCTGATCGCTCATGCCGAGGCCGTGGCGGCCGCCGGCGGCGTTGCACGCGGCGAACAGCTCGAAGCGCGACCCGTAGCGCTTGCCGTTCAAGCTGACCGGCAGCCCCTGCTCGAAGGCGACCGTCACCTCCTCGGGCTCGATGCGCACCTCCGGCTTCCAGAAAGCGACGCCCATGATCGGGTTGACGATGCGAATGCCCTTGTCGAGGAACTCGAGGTCCTTCGCCTCGTGTGTCGCGCCCAGGCAATTCGCGTCGGTGCTGTACGCCTTCTCGACGCCCATCCGGTACGGCAGGTTGATGCCGTTCAGGTACGTGCTCATCTCGGTGCGCCCGCCGAACGCCTCGACGAACTCGGTGTCCAGCCACGGCTTGTAGATCGTCAGCGCCGGGTTGGTGAGCACGCCGTACCGGTAGAAGCGCTGGATGTCGTTCCCCTTGTGCGTGCTGCCGTCGCTGAAGACGTCGACGCCGTCTTCCTTCATCGCGCGCACGATGGCGGTCGTCGTCACCGCGCGCCCGAGCGGCGTGGTGTTGTAGTACTTCCGGCCGGCCACGCCGAGGTGGAAGGCGCCGCACTGGATCGCGATCAGCCCCTCGCGCACGAGCGCGTCGCGGCAGTCGACCAGCCGCGCCGCCTTCGCGCCGTGCTGCAGGGCGACCGGCGGGATGTCCGAGGGCGCCTCCTCGTCCGGCTGCGCCAGGTCCGCCGTGTACGCGTAGACGTCGAGCCCCTTGCGGGCCAGCCAGGCCACCGCGCAGCGCGTGTCCAGCCCTCCGGAGAAGGCGATGCCGATCTTCGTGCCTTTGGGCGGCACCTTGCGATGAATGCGACTCATGTCGCGCCGACGCATAGCACGAAAATGCGGCCTTCGACCCGGGAACCTGGCGCCGGTTTCGACGCGCGGCGAGTCGGTGTAGCCTCGTCCGCGGAGGCAGACATGACGTCATGGGGCCGTTGTTGCGCGGCTGCAATCGTGGTGGTCGCTTCCGCGTGCGCGTCGTCGCCGAAGCCCGAGCCCGCCAAGGCCGCGGCGGCACCCGCGGCGGCGACGCCGCCGGCGAGCATGCCGCCGGGCGGCAAGGAAGCGCTGGCCGTGATCCGCGAGATCCAGGCCGAGCCGCTCCGCAACGACGACGCGGCCAAGGCCAAGAACACGGTGGTGATGCAGTGGTTGACCGAGTCGCCCGACATCACCGTCGTCGTGTGCGCCGAGCTGCTGCCCCTGCGGGATCCGGCCGGGCCTCACGACGGCGCGCTCGTGATCCAGTTGATGTTCGCGCAGGCGGCCTACCAGCTCGAACATCCGGGCGTCGCGCCCAAGGACGAGGCCGTGTTCACCGCCGGGCTCGCCGCGGCGATGCGCACGTACCGGGTGCTGCTGGCGGCCCATCCCGAACAGCGCTATTCCGCGTGGGACGAGCTCGAGACCGCCGAGCGCAAGGGCGCCCTGTCGCCCCACGTCCGCAAGGCGCTGCAGGCCTGTTCGAAGAGCTGATCCCGCGTCGCTAGTCCGCGCAGGGGGGATGCTCGGTGCAGGCCGCATCGGAGAACAGGACGCTCGCGGTCTGGCAGTCGAGCGGCCCGTCATCGAGGTGACAGTCGACGATGACGGAGCTGGCCGGGCCGCCCCGACACGTCCAGACGCCGATCGTCGCGTCGGCGCTCGCTCCGGGACCGCAGGCGCAGAACACCTGCATGGGGCGCCACATCCACAACCCGAAGGCGCACTCCGAGCAGACGCCGGCCGAGCACGGGGCTTCGCCGGCGGTGCAGGGATCGCCGGCGGCGAACCGCGGATTGCAGCTGGGGAGGGAGCTCGGTGCGCCGCCGGCGCCACCGACGGCGGGACCTCCGCCGCGCCCGCCGTCGCCTCCGCCCGACCCGGTGATTCCGCCACCCGCGCCGGCGGCGGCTCCGCCGGTCGAACCACCGGCCCCAGAATCGACCGGTCCGACCGGTCCGCTTCCCCCCGTCGACGCCGCGCCGCCCGAGCCCAGCGCGTCCGTGCCGCCGGCCGCGCCGTTCCCACCGGCGCCGGCTGCGTCGTCGGCCATGAGCGGCTTCCGCTGGCATCCGACGCCGACCCAAACGCAGACGCAGACCGCCAGGATCCCTGTTCGCACCCGGTGCATCTGCCTCGCCCGCGAAGTGACGCCGGTGTCCGGACCCGGCTCACGAATGCATCGCGGCCGGCCCGTCGCTCGCGAAGCTGACGTCGTCGAACAGCGCCGCCGCGCGCTCCCAGCCGTCGCCGCGGCGGCCGAAGCGGCCGCGCACGCGCAGGCCGAGGGCGCGCGCGCGCCGGGCGACCACGACGGGCAGCTTCCCCTCCAGCGACGACGCGTCCAGGCGGCCCTCGCCGGTGACGACGGCGTCGACGCCCCGGCAGGCGCCGGCGAAGTCGAGCACGTCGAGCATGCGCTCCGCGCCGTCGACCAGCTCGGCCCCCAGCGACAGCAGCTTCGCGCCCAGGCCGCCCGCCGCGCCGGTGCGCGGGCCAGCGGGCAGACCGAGGCCCGCCAGGCGCGCGGCCAGCAGCGGCACGTCCTGCGGCCGCGCCCCTTTCTGCGGCCCGAACAGGCGCGCGGCGTCGGCGAGCTCGGTGCGCACGTCGCAGAACACCAGCGTCGGCGGCAGCCGCAGCGGCGGCCAGTCGCGCCCGCCGTCGACGGTGGCGCTGCCGCCCAGGCCGATCCAGAGACGCGGCTCCTGCTGAAAGCGCGCGACCAGCGCGCCCAGACCGCGGCTCGAGGCGCGGAGCGGGTCCAGCCGATCCAGGCCCGCCAGGCCGATCACCTGCGCGCACTCGAGCGCGATCCCGCCGCCCGGCAGCCGCAGCACGGGCACCGGGCGCACCCGGCCGAACGGATCGGGCGCGGGCGCTTCGTCGATCGCGCCGCCGAGGCCGTGCTGCAGGCATTCGAGGAAGCCGTCGCCGCCGTCGCTGAGCGGCAGCAGGCGATCGCCCGGCGCGGCCAGGTGCCGCGCCGCCGCCAGCGGGCTCATCGTCCCCTTGAACGCGGTCGGGGCGACGAGGTTCATTCGGGCCGTGTTACCATGCGACGCATGAGCATGGGAGCTGGGATCAAGGCGTTGGTGTTCGCGGCGGCGGTGGCTGCGGCGGGCGTGATCGGATGCGGCAGCAGCAGCAGCGGCGGCGACGCGGGCGGCGGCACCAGCGGCGGAACGGCCGGCGCGACGGGCACCGGCGGCGGCGCGGCCGGCACGACCGGTACGGGCGGCGGCGCGGCCGGCACGACCGGAACCGGCGGCGCGGGCGGCGCGCCGGCCACCTCCGGGGTGACCGGCACGAAGCGGCTGGACGCGCTCACGACCGCCGAGAAGCAGAAGATCTGCGACTTCGCGGCGGCGCAGTTCGGAGGCTACGGCAAGACCGTCGACTGCGGGGGCGGAACGACGCTGACGTCGGATCCGGATCAGGCGAGCTGCGTCGCGGGCGCGCCGACGAGCTGCGCGATGACCGTGTCGCAGTACGAGACGTGCATCCACGGGATCTCGTGCAGCGACCCGCTGCCCGCGGCCTGCGCGCCCCTTCTCCAGTGCTCCTGAGCGGCGCGCGCGGCTAGCCGGCGCGCTTGCGCGTCGCGCGCCGCAGCCGCGCCCGGTCCTTGCTCGCGAGATTGAGCGCCACCGCCGCGCGGATCAGCGCCTTCAGCGCGGCCTGATCGATCATCTCGCCTTCACGGATGTCGATGGCGCGCCTGACGTTCCCGGCGAGGCTCGAGTTGAACAGGCGGCGCGGGTCCTTCAGCGCCGCGCCCCGGGCGAACGTCAGCTTGACCACGCTCTTGTACGTCTCACCGGTGCAGACGATGCCGCCGTGGGAGAAGATGGGCGTCCCCATCCACTTCCACTCCTCGACGATCTCGGGATCCGCCGCGTGGATGATCTTGCGGACCCTGGCGAACGTCTTCCCGCGCCAGTCCCCGAGCGTCGCGATCCGCTCGTCGATCAACGCAGAGGCAGACTTCACGGCGGCGGCGCCCGTCATGTCGGCTCCCCGGCGCGCGACGCGCTGGCGGCGCTCGCCACGGCGACGGTCTGCAGCCGGCGCCAGAAGACGTACGACAGCCCCCACAGCACGCCGCTCGCCACCGCCCAGCCCCAGGCTTGCACGCCGTCGCCCACCGAGAGGTGCGCGATGAGCGCCGAGGCGAGGTCGATGGCGAAGCCGGCGTAGGCCCACTCCTTGAGCCGCGCCGGCGCCGGCGCCAGCAACAACGCCAGGCCGACGAACTTCGCCAGTGACAGCTCCGTCCGGAAGTAAGCGGGGAAGCCGAGGTGGGTGAACGCCGCCGCCACCTGAGGCAGGCGCAGCTGCGCGTAGGCGGTGAAGCCCATCTGCAGGCAGAACAGGGCGGTGATGATCCAGTAGACGACGGTGGTCGCCCGCGGGGTGGACTTCACGGCGACGAAGGCCGGCTTCTGCAGTGTCGATTCCATGGCGGCTACCTCCCCCCCGGCATCTCGATGCCGAACTGCTTCGCGTAGTCGGCGTGCAGGCGCTGCCAGCCGTCGAACTTCATCAGCTCGGGACCGACCCTGCGTCCGATGGGCGCGCCGCCCAGGAGGCGATCCAGCACCTCGAAGCAGATGTGCCAGCCTGCGGCGCCCGCGGCGATCCAGCCGCGGTTGATGTTGGACCAGAGCGTCAGCCGCGTGCCGTTGTCGCCCAGCGGCTGCAGCTCCCAGCGCATCTCGCCGCCGCCCCAGCTGTACTCCAGCGCCTTCTGCGCGTCAGCGCGCTTCACGCGGGTCTCGGTCACGGCGTGTCCGGCCGGCGCCCCGATCGTCGTCAGCTTGACCGGCCCGACGCCGGCCAGGCTTCGATCGGCGTCGAACGGCGCCCACTGAGCCAGCTGCGCGGGATCGGTCAGCGCCTCCCAGACCAGCGACGGTGGGTGACGCAGCTCGCGGACCAGGACCAGCGTCCAGGTGTCGCCCTCTTTCTCGACCTGCGCGCCGGCCGCGGGGCCGGGCACGTACGTTTCGGGGTTTGTCATCGGTTCTTTCCTTTCTTCTCTTTTTCTTTTTGCTTCTCTTTTTCCTGCGCCATCCGATCGAGGTGGCGTTCCAGCGCATCGACGTGGACCGTCCACAGGCGGCGAAACGGGGCGAGCCAGTCGTCGACCTCCTTGAGCGGCTCGGGCCGGATCACGTAGACGCGCCGCTGGGCCTCGATCCGCGCCTCCACGAAGCCGGCCTCGCGCAGCACGCGCAGGTGCTTGGAGACCGAGGTCTGCGGCATCCGCAGCCGGCGCTCGATCTCGCCGACGGACTGTTCCGACGACGCCAGCAGGCTGAGGATGGCCCGCCGATTCGGCTCCGCGATGATGGCGAACGATGATTCCACACCACGTATATACCTATTTCGGCATATGCATGTCAAGGCACATTCGACATCGGCCGGGCGCACGTCGCCCGAGCCGTTGCGGTTGATCGGCTCCGCTACGCCGCGTGCCGGCGAAGGTAGTCGAGACTGCCCGGCAGGTCGCGCAGCAGCCGAAGCAGCATCTCCATCGCTTCGGTCTGCACGTTCCTGCCCGACTCCCAGCGCGAGATCGTGTTCGCGCCCAGGTGCAGCAGACGGGCCAGCTCGCTCTGGGTGAGCCCGAACCGTTCGCGGATGCCGCGGATCTCGTCGGCGGAGAGCAGCCCATGCTTCTTCCGGTAGTGCGCGATCGCGTCCTCTTGCAGGCGGCGCGCATCGGAGAACCGCAGCACGACCTCGTCGCACTTCGGGCATCGCAGATGCACCGCCGATGGGACCCTGACGTCCTCCCCGTTCACCGGCAGCTTCAGCGCCAGACGGCGTTCGGCCATGAGCGCGCCGCAACCCGGACAGGCGTCGTCCGGAAGCGGGCGCGGGCTCGTCGAACGCGCCCGCTTGCTCCTACGATCGATGTTCATCGTCTTCGCCTTCGTCTTCATGGAACGAGACCACCAGGCAACTGCTGCGCACGACAAGCTTCAGATAGACGACGCCGCCCGCCACGACGGGTTTGAAAACGTACATCCATTCGCCTGTCCTTTCGGATCCCACGCGCGCGACGAAGTCGTCGCTGGTCAGCGCGGCAAGGACATCGCAGGCATCCGACAGGTCCAGTCCGATCCCGAGCGCCGCCATCTCTCGCAGCGCCTTGAAAGTGAAGCGGACTCGGCCCTGACCGACGAGCTCGTGGATGCGCTTCAGCAGCTGCGGCAGCCAGCGAGGCACACGCCCCGATCCTTCTCATCGTTTGATGAATTATGCATATGGTTATTCCCCCAGGCAACCGCTCCCGCCGCCGGTCTCTGGCGACGCGGACACCTGCGCGCTCAGGTCGTCGGACCGGCGCCGAATCGAGTTGCTGATCGGCGCGTTTTTGGGCGCGAACGCGGCGCCATCACCGATCGCGGCCGCGCGGCGAAATCGTGGCTAGGATGACGGCATGAACGACCGGAAGCTGGTGCTGCACGGGCGGCTGGGGGCCAAGGACGGGAAGCGCGACGCGCTCGCCGCCAACCTGCTGCGCGCGGCGGCGGCGATGGAGAGTCTCCCGGCCCGCCGGCTCTACGTGGTCAGCACCTCGGAGTCGGATCCGGACGGCGTCTGGGTGACGGAGATCTGGGACAGCGCGGAGGACCACGCCGCGTCGCTGAAGCGGCCCGAGACGCAGCAGCTGATCGCCGAGACGATGCCGCGGATCGCGGCGCTGCCCGAGCGCGCGGACAAGCTGGCCCTGCTCGGCGGCAAGGGCCCGCGCTGAAGGACCCGGCGAGATGACGAGCCGGCGGCTGCAGGATCTCCTCGGCGTCGAGCTCCCCCTCATCCAGGCGCCGATGGCCGGCGTGCAGGGGAGCGCGCTCGCGCTGGCCGTGTCGAACGCGGGCGGTCTCGGATCGCTGCCGTGCGCGGCGCTCGACGTCGAGACCATGCGGCGCGAGCTCGCCGCGATCCGGGCGGCGACGGCGCGCCCGTTCAACGTGAACTTCTTCTGCCACGAGCCGCCCGCGCCGGCGCCCGAGCGCGAGGCGGCGTGGCGCGCGACCCTTGCTCGCTACGACGCGGCGGCCGCGAGCGCGCCCGCCGGCCCGACCGCGCGGTCGCGCGCGCCGTTCGGCGCCGAGGTCGCGGACGCCCTCGCCCCCTCCGCGCCGCCGGTGGTCAGCTTCCACTTCGGCCTGCCCAGCGACGCGCTGCTGGCGCGCGTGCGCGCCTGGGGCGCGAAGATCCTGTCGTCGGCGACGACGGTCGACGAGGCGCGCTGGCTGGAAGCGCGCGGGGTCGACGCCATCATCGCGCAAGGGATC
>DATBHU010000497.1:0-11736 GCA_036557265.1 Polyangia bacterium | reverse complement strand
TCGACGCGTCGCCGACCGTCGTCGACTTCCTGCTCGGCCGCAACGTCGACCTCCGGATCTACGCCCGCCGCCTCTCGTTCCTGGCCCTCTCCACCAGCACGATCGCCAACGCCAGGAAGGTGATCCGCAAGTGGAGCTCGTTCGAAGACGAGTGGAACGAGCCGGTGACCGGCCCGCGCGTGACCTACGTCGAGGCGGCTTACCGGGATCTCGACGCCGTGCTGCCGAACCCGCCATCCGAAGACGACCATCCGCCCACGCCGGTCGCCTACGGACAGGCATTCCTCAGGAACGTCTACAGCGTCGTGCGCAGCAACGACGCGCGCTGGCGGCGCACGCTGATGATCGTCGTCTACGACGAGCACGGCGGCTTCGCCGACCACGTCCCGCCGCTGCCGATCGACTGCCCGCCGCCGGCCGTGAACCTCTATCCGCGCTTCGTCTCCACGGGCCCGCGCGTTCCCGCTCTCCTGATCTCGCCGTGGGCGCGCCGGCTGGGCACCTCGCACCTTCACTTCGATCACACCTCGATCCTGCGTACGCTCGCCGAGAAGTTCGCGCCCGGTGAGCGGCGCGCGTTTCGCATCGTCGATCAAGCGAGCGGCGTCGATTGCGTCTTCCGGCGCGGGGTCGAGAGCCTGTGGTCGGCCCTCGAGCTCGACGCCTGTCGGGACGACACGCCCGCGATACCGGACGCCCCGCCGCTGCCGCCCCCGGTCGCTGGCCCGCCCGGGCTGCTGACGCAGGCGTTCCAGATCGGGGTCCAGGAGATCACCAAGGTGTTCGGCGTGCTGCCGTGAAGCGGCTCTGGTCTTTGATCGCGGCGGCGGCCGCGCTCGCGGCGACGGCACCGCTGCACGCCAAGAACTGCGACGATTACGTCGAGGGCGCGCCTTCGCTGACGTTCTTCGATCGCACGCGCTGGGACATCGGCGTTCGGGGCGAGGCGCCATGGACACCGTCGATCGGCGGCCGGGTCGCGGCCGAGTACAGCATCGTACCGAACGTCGACGTCGGCCTGCGCGCGGACTACGGCTACCAGAAGGGGGGCCCGCAGACCGTCATCCTGTCCGCCGAGACGCGCATCTATCCCTGGTACAAGTACGGCGGCACGGGCGCGAACGTCTGCGGCTACAAGCCGCGCGTCTGGACGCACGCCGACGGCAACCCTGCGGTGCTCCTGTCCGGCGCGCCCTACTTCCTGCTTTCAATCGGAGGCGGGCTCGACGTCGCGCCTCACGTGGGCGGCGCCTGGAACGGCCGGCTGGGAGCCGGCTGGGACTTCTTCCTCAGCCGGACGGCGACGCTCTTCCTCGAGGCGGGCGGCGCGGTCGGTGCGATGAACGGATTCTTCGGCTCGCTCGGACTTCGATTCTGAGGAGCCCCGGGCAGGCCGGCGCCGCTGGCAAGAAACCGTCCGGCCGTCGGGCAAAGGCTTGCCTCGAAGGCCGGCGCGGATCTGTGTCACCTGAGAACGTGCCTTCACAGCCACGCGGCTCCGGATCGCGACCGTCGACCCCGCGCGGCACCGCCGGAGCTTTCGGCACCTGCTTTGCAATACGCGGGCGCCACATGCGCCGCCTGAACACGACCAACGACATTCCAGTCACGGCTTGCCTGCTCGCCTGCTTCGCTGCGAGCGCGCTCGGTTGCGGCGGCAGCAGCCAGCCCACCGGCCCCGACTTCCCCAGAGTCGCGATGGTGATCGACGACGGGTTCGACCCTTCGCTGCCTGTCTTCGCGGGGAAAGTCATCGGCACCTACACCGTCACCTGCACGCCTGCCGCCACGGGCGGTGGTGAAAACAGCGACGGCGGGACGGACGGCGGGCTGCCGCCGGGCCTCGACCAGGACAAGGCCGCCCTGCTCGCCGAGCTGGCCCAGCCCGACGACAGCTGCCAGCTCACGTCGGGCCTGACCGCGGTCGCCAACCCGCTCGCCGATCTCGAGGGCGAACGCGCGCGCTGGAACGCGGCGATGCGGGGCGACGTGCTGCCGGACGCTTCGCTGGAAGCGCTCGAAGACGAGATTCCCAACCGGCTCATGAACGCGCGCTTCCACGGCACGGCGACGTCGGGCGTGGTGGCGACGAGCGACCCGCGCGTGAAGCTGGTGCTCGTGCAGATCGCGCTCGACAGCGAAGAGGAGGCCGGCGCGAGCATCGGCTGCCTCGCGCAGGACGCGATCGACGCGGCCACCGCGTTGCTCGCCGATCCGGACGTGAGCGCCGCCTACCTCCAGCGGCCGCCCGCCAGCGTCGATCGCCAGCTGGCCGAGGCGCGCGCCCAGCTCGGCGTCCAGCTGGTCAACGAAAGCTTCGGGCATCTCGCCCGCTTCGCCGTCGAGGACCTGCTGTACAGGAGCGGCTGTCCCGCGGTGTCGCTGGCGAGCTACTTCCAGACGCTCGGCGACCTCGACCAGGCGTACACCCTGGCGCACGTCGAGCCCGGCGTCCTGGTCGTGCAGTCCGCCGGCAACGACGGCGCCCGCGTCGATAGTCCGCAGGACAGCCTGGACTGCAGCCCCGGCGATCCGCGCCATCTCCTGGTGGGCGCGTACGGCTTCGGCGGCGCGCACAGCAGCTTCACGAACTTCGGCGACTGCGTCGAGCTCTACGCGCCCGGCGAAACCGTGGTCACGCCGTTGCCGGGCGACTGGCTGTACCCGCTGTCCGGCACCAGCTTCTCGGCGCCGCTGGTGGTGGGACTCTCGACCGCGAAGGCACCGTCGCCGTTCACGCCGGCGAGCGCGCGCGCCGCCCTGGACGCTCTGCGCGAGCCGAACGGCAACATCCGCCCGCGCAACTTCCCCGCCCCTCTCCTCTACGACCCCGCCCACGATCCGTACGTCAGCGCGCTGCTCGCGGCGACCGCCTCCGCGCGGGTACGGCCGCCCCAGCGGTTCAGCGCCGCCGCCCTGAACAAGGCGCTCTGGCCGATCCGCTGGGTGAGCGAGCGCGCCCGCCGAGGGGCGCGCTGATGCGTTCGCCGGCCGTCGCCGGCGCCGCCGTCCTGATCGCCGCGCTGGCGGGCGGGCTGGCCGGGAGCGGGTGTGACTCCGACGAGAACATGCGCCTGCGCCCGGACCCGGAGACGTGCGCGGCCAACTGGCGCGCCGTGTTCTCGCCCGACCAGAGCGTGCTCGCGCCGTTCGATCTGACCGGCGATCCCTTCATCCGGACGCGCGGCGATCGCGTGTTCGTCAACCCGAACGCCCTCGGCAGGGCGCCGGCGGGGGTCCGATCGCTGCCCGCGAGCGGCGGCCCGGACTCGATCGTGTTCGACGGGTGGGCGCGCGCCTTCTGGATCGAGGACGACCAGGTGCTGGCGGTCTCGGCGTCCGCGCTGCAGCGACGGCCGCTCGCGGGAGGCAGCGTGGAGACCATCCTCGACCTCCCCTGGCTGACGACATTGAAGGACGCGCTCTACTCACCCTGGGAGCTGGATCGTGAGGCGCTCTACTGGGCCGAGTACGACTACGTGCAGAGCACGCTCTGGCGGGCGCCCCGCGACGGCGGCGAGATGCAGCAGCTCGCCACGCTGCCGCCGGCCGGCGACGGAACCGTCCTGCAAGTAGGTACGCTCCATCTCCTCGACGACGGCCGCCTGGTCTCCGTGTCACGCACGCAGGTCTTCATGATTCCCAAGGCCGGGGGCGCGATGCAGCAGATGAAGGTGGCGGACAACCTGGCCGATCCGCTCGGCCTCGCGTCCGACGGGACGATGTTGTGGACGCAGTTCGCCGGCAACAGCGACGGCAATCACCCGCGCTATTCGCTGGTCAAGCAGCGGGTGGATGACGACGCCCCGGGCGCGCCGCTCATGACCTACGACGCGTTGAGCGTGAAGCTCACGCAGGCCGTGCCGGACGGCAACGGCGGCTTCTACGTCATGGCCTGGGAGTACGGTACGGACGGCGGCATCCACGCAACGATCTGGGCGATGGACGCCGGCGACCACATGAGCCGCATCGCCTGCGACCCGGAGATCGAGCGCCTGCCCACCGGCGGCGTCGGAACCCTGGACACCCTCTATGCCGTCGTCGAAGACCCGAGCCTGAGCTGGCAGGTGGTGGCCGTATCGCGCACGCCCTGACGTATAGTCAGCGGCGATGAAGACGCGCGCCACGTTGATCGAAGGAGACGGCATCGGCCCCGAGGTGGTGCGCGCGGCGGTGCGCGCCGTGGAGGCGACCGGCGCCGACATCGACTGGGAGCCGCAGGCGGCGGGCACCGCGGCCGTCGCGACGCACGGCGCGCCGCTGCCGGAGGCGACGCTCGATTCGATCCGCCGGACGCGGCTCTGCCTCAAGGGTCCGCTGGCGACGCCGATCGGCGGCGGCTACAGCAGCGTCAACGTGGCCCTGCGCCGCGAGTTCGACCTCTACGCGAACCTGCGGCCCGCGCGCACCTTCGTGGGACTGCCCGGGCGCTACCGCGACGTCGACCTGGTGGTGGTCCGCGAGAACACGCAGGGCGAGTACTCCGGCATCGAGCACTACATCGATCCGTCGCGCAACGCGGCCGAGGCGATCTCGATCATCACGCGGCTCGGGTGCGACCGCATCGTCCGCTTCGCCTTCGAGTACGCGCGCGCGAACGGCCGCAAGCGCGTCACCCTGGTTCACAAGGCGAACATCCTCAAGATGACGTCCGGCCTGTTCCTGGAGGTGGGGCGAGAGATCGCCAAGACCTACCCGGACATCGGCTTCTCCGATCTGATCGTCGACAACACCGCCATGCAGCTGGTGCGCGATCCGACGCGCTTCGACGTGATCGTCACGACGAACCTGTTCGGCGACATCCTCTCCGATCTGACCGCCGGGCTGGTGGGCGGGCTCGGCCTGGTCGCCGGCGCGAACATCGGCGAGGGGGCGGCGATCTTCGAGGCCGTCCACGGGACGGCGCCCGACATCGCCGGCCGGGGCGTCGCCAACCCGACCGCGGTCATGCTGGCGGGCGCGATGATGCTCGACCGCATCGGCCAGCGCGAGCGCGCCACCCGCCTCGAAGCGGCGATCCGGAAGGTGATCGGCGAGGGCCGCGACCTGACGCCCGATCTCGGCGGCCAGGGGACGACGGAGACGTTCACCGAACGCGTGGTCGCCGCCATCCGGGGCGCCTGAGCGCGCGGTCAGAAGCTGCGCGCCGTCGCCAGGCCGATCAGGAGGTGGTAGGCGTGCACGCCCGCCAGAGCGACAATCCAGCGATAGACTGCCGGGTGCATGGGCAAGGCTCTCGACGATCTGGTGGCGCTGCTCAGCCTCGAGCGACTCGAGGAAGATCTGTTCCGCGGCGCCAGCCAGGATCCGGGATGGGGGACGGTGTTCGGCGGTCAGGCGCTGGGGCAGGCGCTGGCGGCGGCGATCGAGACGGTCGTCCCGGAGCGGCAGGTGCATTCGCTGAACGCGTACTTCCTGCGCCCCGGCGACGTCGCGCGTCCCGTCGTCTACGCGGTCGATCGCATCCGTGACGGCCGCTCGTTCACGACCCGGCGCGTGGTGGCGAACCAGGGCGGGGAGGCGATCTTCGCGATGTCGTGCTCGTTCCAGACGGACGAGCCGGGCCTCGAGCACCAGTCCGCGATGCCGCCCGCGCCCGCGCCCGAGACGCTGCCGGCGGAGGCGGAGCGCCTGGCCCCGCTGCTGGCCGGCGCGCCCGAAGCGATCCGCGCCAAGCTGCTCGGCGACCGTCCGTTCGACGTCCGCACCGCCGATCCGATCGACGCGAATCCGTTCGCGCCCGCGCCGCGCGAGCCGCGCCGGCTGATGTGGATCCGCGCGGCCGACGCGCTCCCCGACGACCCGCGCCTGCACGCCTGCCTGCTCGCCTACGTCTCCGACCATCAGTTCATGACCACCGCGCTGGCGCCCCACGGCGTCTCCTGGGTCTCCCCGACCGTGCAGCTCGCCTCGATCGATCATGTGATGTGGTTCCACCGGCCGTTCCGCTGCGACGACTGGCTGCTGCACGCGATGGAGAGCCCGAGCGCGCAGGCGGCGCGCGGCCTGGCCCGGGGCACGGTGTTCACGCGCGACGGACGGCTGGTCGCCTCGACCGCCCAGGAAGGCCTGATGCGACGGCGACCGAGCCCCTGACATTCGCGTCGCGGTGCCCCCGGTTCCTCCGGGTGTAGCATCGTCGCCGGGCCATGAAGTCGCGGGGGATCGCTGGCATCTCGCTTGCTCCGCACGGCACGCATGTGCGCAGGCAGGGTGCGAACGGTGAGGCCATGAACGATCCGGCGCCGCGCCGATCGCTGCCGCTGGCGCCGCGCGCCGCGCCCGGCGCCCGCCACCTGCCGCTGGCGCCGGAGGCGCGCGATGTCGATCGCCAGTACCGTCCCATCTACGCGGTCTGGGAGGTGACGCTGCAGTGCGATCTCGCCTGCCGGCACTGCGGCTCGCGCGCGGGCCGCCCGCGCCCCGACGAGCTTTCGACCGCCGAATGCCTGGATATGGTGCGCCAGATGGCGGCGCTGGGTGTTCTGGAAGTGACCTTGATCGGCGGCGAGGCATATCTGCGCGACGACTGGCTGGAGATCGTCCGCGCCATCCGCGCCGCGGGCATGCAGTGCTCGATGACCAGCGGCGGCCGCGGCCTGACGCCCGAGCGCGCCCGCGACGCCGCCGCGGCCGGCCTGCAGAACGTCGGGCTGTCCATCGACGGCAACGAGGCGACGCACGATCGCCTGCGCGGCGTGGCCGGGTCGTACCGGGCCGTGCTGGCGGCGGCCGCCAACCTGCGCGCCGCCGGCGTGCGCGTCTCGGTCAACACGCAGATCAACAAGCTGTCGATGCCGGAGCTGCCCGACGTGCTCGAGACGCTGATCGCGATCGGCGGGCGCGCCTGGCAGATCCAGCTGACCGCGGCGATGGGCCGCGCCGCCGACGCGCCCGAGGTGCTGATGCAGCCGGAGGACCTGCTGGAGCTGTTCCCGCTGCTGGCGCGCCTCAAGGCCCGCTGCGACGAGGCGGGCGTGCTGCTCTGGCCGGGCAACAACATCGGCTACTTCGGACCCTTCGAATCGGTGCTGCGCGGCGCGCACCCGGGCGGCCACATGTCGTCGTGCGGGGCCGGCTGCTCGACGCTGGGGATCGAAGCCGACGGCGCGATCAAGGGATGCCCTTCGCTGCAGACGGTGCCGTGGACGGGCGGCAACATCCGCGACGCCTCGCTGCAGGACATCTGGGAACGGTCGGGGCCGCTGCGCTACATGCGCGACCGCACCGTCGACGATCTTTGGGGCTTCTGCCGCACCTGCTACTACGCGGACGTCTGTCGCGCGGGGTGCACGTGGACGGGGTTCTCGCTGTTCGGCAAGCCCGGCAACAACCCGCTCTGCCACCATCGCGCGCTGGAGATGCGGCGTCAAGGCAAGCGCGAGCGCCTGGTGCAGGTCGAGCAGGCGCCCGGCATTCCGTTCGACAACGGACGATTCGAGATCGTCGTGGAGGATCTGACATGAGCTGCCTCGCCCCGTGTCCCGCCTGCGGCCGCCACATCGCCGTCGACGAGACCGCCTGTCCGTTCTGCGCGGCCGCGCTGCCGGACTCGTTCCGGCACGCGTGCTCGTCCCGGAAGCCGCCGTCCGCCCGCCTCAGCCGCACCGCCCGGCTGGTGGTCGGGGCCGCGCTGATTGGCGTGCAGGCGAGCTGCGCGGGCTCCGCATACGGCACCATGGGAGGAAACGATGCGGCCGCCGTCGACACCGGCGCGCAGGCGCAGCTGGAACAAGCGCCGGCGCAAACCGATGAGAACGCGGCGGCGCCAAAACCGGAGAAGCGCTGACATGGCCTGCCTCGCCCCCTGCCCCGCCTGCCAGCGCCACATCGCCAGCAGCGAAACCACCTGTCCGTTCTGCGCGGCCGCGCTGCCGGAGTCGTTCCGCTGTCAGCCGGCGCGCGCGCTGCCGCCGGGTCGTCTCTCCCGCGCCGCGATGGTGGCGGCGGGCGCCGCGCTTGTGAGCGTCTCTTGCGGCGCTACCGCCGTGGAGTACGGTGTTGGCGTCATCTCCGACGCAGGCGCCACCAGCGCCGTCGACGGCAGCGATGACGGCGACGCGGCGGCGCAGCTCGAACAGACGCCGGCCCGCAACGACAACAGCACCCCTCCCGTCAAACCAGAGAGGAACTGACATGAGCTGCCTCGCCCCCTGCCCCGCCTGCCAGCGCCACGTCTCCACCCACGACACCGCCTGCCCATTTTGCGCCGCGGCGCTGCCCGAATCGTTCCGGTGCCCGCCCGCGCGCGGCCTGCCGCCGAGCCGTCTCGGCCGCGCGGCGAGGCTGGCGGCGGGCGCCGCGCTGCTGAGCGCGTCGTGCGGCTCCGCCGTCGCGGCGTACGGCATCGCCATCATCCCCGACGCGGGCGCCGCCGACAGCAGCAGCAGCGCCGACACCAGCGCCAGCGACGGCAACGACGATGACGCCGCGCCGGCGCCGCTGGCGGCGCCGAAGAAGATCTGAACGGCTCCTGGCGCGGCGCCCGGCCGGCGCCGTCACTGAATGACGATGTCGTCGACGTAGACGACGCCGCTCCAGTCGGCGTCCGGCCCGAACACGCCCTGCACGGCCAGCTGGACCAGCTGGTTGCCGATGCTCGCGATCGGCGTCGACACCTGGAACCAGATCCCGGTCATCACCGGGTTGCTGGTGTTTCCGCCCCCGCCCGTGTTGGTGGTCAGGTGCTCGCCGATCTGCGAGGCCCCGTCGGGCGGCGGCACCGCGTCCGAGTCGGGGCTGAGATAGAACCACGCGCTCACGGTCTGCGCGTTCGCGGGGACGAAGCCGTTGCCGCCGCACAGCCGGAGGCCGACCTCGAACGCGCGCGACGCGCCGACGCCCTGGGCGTTCACCTTGATCGCCAGCGCCTGCGCGCCCGAATGAGACATCGACCCCGACACGGAGATCGAGGTGACCGCCGTCTCGCCGTTGTTGACGATGCCGAACCCGTCGGTGGTGCTGCCTTCGAAGTCCCAGCCCGCGATCTGGCAGTAGGCGGTGCCCCCGCACTTGAGATAGCCGGCGTTGCACACCAGGCCGCAGCCGGTGCCGCTGCAGGTCGCCGAGCCCGACCCCACCACAGGCGGATCCGGGCAGACGTGGCCGCACATCCCGCAGTTGTCCGGATCGTTGTTGAGGTTCTGGCAGCCGTTCGGGCACATCGTCTCGCCCGAGACGCAGGCGCTGCAGTCGGTGCCGGCGGCGTTGCACCCCGACGGACAGGTGGTCGTCGTGCTGCCGCACGCGGCGCTGGCGTCGCACACCGCGGCCGACGTCCTGACGCCGTTCGCGCACGACTGCTCCGCGCCGCACGCCGTGCCGACCGGCTTGTTGCCGGTGGCGATGCAGACCGAGCTGCCCGTCGAGCACGAGGTCGCGCCGATCTTGCACGGGTCGGCCGGCGTGCACGGGACGCCGGTCGTGCACCCGATGCAGCTGCCCGTATTGCACACCATGTTCGTCCCGCACGTCGCGCCGTTACCGACCGCCGTCCCCGTGTCCTGGCAGGTGGCGCTGCCGGTCGTGCACGTCAGCGCGCCGAGGTGGCAAGGGTTGGCCGGCGTGCAGGCGCCGCCGGCCGTGCACGCGACGCAGGTTCCGTTGTTGCACACCTGGTTGGTCCCGCACGTCGTGCCGTTCGCGACGTTGCCCGTCTCGGCGCAGACGGACGCGCCCGTCACGCACGAGGTGGCGCCGGTGCGGCATTTGTTCGCCGGCTGGCAGCTCGCGCCGGCCGTGCAGCCGACGCACGCGCCGCTGTTGCAGACCATGTTCGTTCCGCACACCGTGCCGTTGACCAGGCTGCGGCCGGTGTCCGCGCAGGTGATCGACGGCGAGCAGGCCTGCGTCCCGGCGTGGCAGGCGTTCGTCGGCGTGCACGACAGCCCCGCCGTGCACGACACGCAGCTGCCAGAGCTGCAGACCAGGTTCGCTCCGCACGACGTTCCGTTGGCGACGTTCGCCGACTCGACGCAGACCGGGGCGCCGGTGTTGCACGTCGTGCTGCCGGTGCGGCACGGCTTGCCGGTGATCGGGCAGGTCGCGCCGACCTTGCAGTCGATGCAGCTGCCCGTGGCGCTGCAGACCTTGTCGGTCCCGCAGGCGGTCCCGGTGGCGACCAGCGTCCCCTTGTCGGCGCAGACCGGTGTCCCCGTCGAGCAGCCGAGCGTCCCCTGATGACAGGGATTCGCCGGCGTGCAGGCGGCGCCCTGCTGGCAGGCCGTGCACTGACCGGTCAGGCAGACCATCCCCGTTCCGCACGAGGTGCCGTTGGCCTTGTTGCCGCTCTCCATGCAGGCGGGGGCGCCCGTCGTGCAGCTGATGGATCCGGTCCGGCAGGGGTTGCTGGGTGTACAGGCGCTGCCCGCCGCGCAGGCGGCGCACGCGCCGTTGTTGCAGATCATGTTCGTCCCGCAGACGGTGCCGTTCG
The DNA here is from genome assembly GCA_036557265.1 of Polyangia bacterium. GTDB lineage: Bacteria > Myxococcota_A > Polyangia > Fen-1088 > Fen-1088 > JADGRB01. Next base: position 1,304 of record DATBHU010000497.1, on the reverse strand, counting down.
CCTGCGCGGTCTGGGTGTCCGTGCACGACGCGACGCCGCTCGCGGAGCAAGCGATCTGCCCGACGTGGCACGCGTTGGTGGGCGTGCAGACGCCGCCCGGCGTGCACGACGGCACGTCCGTTCCGCCGTCGGGCGATCCGCCCCTGCCGCCCGCGCCCGCGCTGCCGCCCCGACCGCCCGCGCCGCCGATCACCGAGCCGCCGACGCCGGCGTTGCCGCCGCCGATGCCGCCCCTGCCGGCCGCGCCCGCGCTGCCGCCCGCGCCGCCGATCATTGAGCCGCCCGTGCCGCCACGGCCCGCGCTTCCGGTGGTGCCGCCCCGACCGCCGACATTGACGGTGCCGCCCGCGCCCGCCGTCCCCTCGCCGCCGTCGGGCAGCATCGGCTCGACGCGCAGGCCGCACCCGAGGCCCGCCCACCCGCACAGAACCGACACCCACACCAGTCGCTGGAACATCATGTCTCCTGTGTTCAGAAACGAAGGCTGCAACCGAAGCCACGCGCCGCGAGATCGGGGACGCAGGTGAGCGCCCGCGCGCCGCCGTCGTGCTCGCCGGCGCCCGCGTGGCCCGACGACGACAGCACGAACAGCACCGACGACGCCGCGGCCAGCACGCCGGTCACGACGAAGCCGACGACGGTCAGCGTCAGCGCCTGGTCACGGTCATCCTTGAGCGCCTTGCACGCCGGCGACAGCTTCGCCGTGCCGCAGTCGTGGTAGGCGACGCCGCCGATCACCGTCGTGTGATCGTTGAAGGCGTCGCGCTTGCCGGCCGTGTTGAAGGCCTCGGCGGTGCCGAACACCAGCGCGGCCACCGCCGCGCCGCCGGTGGCCCACGCCGCGATCCGCGCCCTGTCGTGCGACCCGGCCGGCGCGGTCGCGCCCGCGCCCAGCGTGGCGGCGGGCCCCGGATCGGGCGGCGGCGGCGGCGCGACCACCTCCGCGACGGCCTCGCGCGCGAGCGTGTAGGTGCGCTGCTCGCGCTTTCCGCCGACGATGATGACGGTGTCGCGCGCCGTCTCGTAGCCGGGCGCGCGCACCTCCACGTCGACCGGACCCTTGTCGAGACGGATCGGCGCGGCGAGCGACGCCCGGTCCACCGGCTTGTGGTTCAGCGACACCTCCGCGCTGGGCGGCGACAGGACCAGCGCCAGCTCGCCGACGCTGGCGCGGGCGGTCTCCAGCGACTTCTTCAGGGCCGTCTTGTTCCTCGCCACCCACGGGTGATCGGGCGCGGCCAGCGCCTCGGTCAGGTAGCGCTCCGTCGCGGCGAAGTATCCGAGCTCGAGCTCGCACAGCCCGA
>DATBHU010000496.1:0-4299 GCA_036557265.1 Polyangia bacterium | reverse complement strand
CGCGCTGCTGCAGGTCGGCCACCGCGCGTTGCAGGCGCGCCACCCGCGCCAGCTGCTTGGGGCTCACCCCGACGTGCAGGTGAAAGGCGCGCGCCAGGTGCTGGCGGCTCCACCCGGTCTCCCGACCGAGCGCTTCGATCGACGGCGGCGCCGGTCGGAACAGCGCCGTCACGGCGTGGGCGACCAGCGGGTCGGGCCGTTTCAGCGCGGAGAGGCGGCCGAGCAGCAGGCGCTGCAACGAGGCGACGGCCGCGTCCGCGTCCGCCGTCTCGGCCCACCGCGCGTCCGCCAGCCAGCGCGCGCCGAGCTCGTCGCAGGTGAACGTGCCGTCGGTCAGCGCGCGCGCCGCCACGCCCAGGAACGGGACCGCGCCCGCCGGGCGAAAGCGCACCGCCGCGATCCGGACCGGCCCCCGCGGCGCGAACACGCTGGCGCTGGTCATCGTCCCCACCACCAGCGCCCGTCCCTGCGCGGCGAGATCGACGAGGACGTCGATGCATCCGTCGGGCAGGATGCGCCGGGCCGGCGGCGCCGCGTCGTCGACGCTGATCCAGAAGCGATCGACGAACGGACGCAGCGCCGGATGCGGCACCAGCTCGCGGTATCGCGCGTTCGCGGCCACGGCGGCCAGGATAGCGCGCGCCGTCGGGGTCAGTTCGCCTTCTTGGCTTCGAGCTTGGCTTCGACCTTGGCGTCGAGGAAGTCGACCACCACGCCGCCGATCAGCGGCGACTTCTCGAACACCATGGTCACGTGCGTCGCGCCGGGGACGATGAACAGCTGCGACTTCGCCCGGGCGACCCAATCGCCCGCCACGTCGCCGCCCAGCAGCCGGAAAAACTTCACCGCGTGATCGAGGTAGATGATGTCGGAGTCGGCGACGATCAGCTGGACCGGCATCGTCAGCCCGCGGATCTTCGCTTCGGGCCAGGACTTCGAGTCGTCGACCGACTTCACCTTCTCGACGAGCTCTGCGAACGTGTCCCGGGGCGCGACCTTCTTGTAGGCGGGGTACCAGGGCGTCTGCTTCATCATGTCGGCGGTCAGCTTCGGCATCATCTCGAGCAGCTCCTTGCGTACGCCGGCCGTCTCGTAGGCGCCCGAGATCAGCGCGAGCTTGTTCACCAGCTCGGGGTTGGTGATGGCCAGCTCGAGGGCGACCGCGGCGCCGGTGCTGTAGCCGAGCACGTCGGCCTTGCCGATGCCGAGCTTCTTCATCACGACGACCGCGTCCTTCTTCATCTGCGTCACCGTGAACGGGTGGTTCTTCGACAGCAGCGTGCGCCCGTGGCCCTGCTGATCCATCAGGATCACCTGGCGCTGGGCGGCCAGCGTGGGGAGCATCTGCCCGAAGCAGATCTCGACGGTGCAGAACGAGCCCTGCAGCACGAGGAGCGGCACGCCGCCCGAGCCGTGCACCTCGTAGTAGAGGTCGAGATCGCCCGACCGCGCGTAGCCGGTCTTGACCGGCGCGGCGTGGGCGGTCGACGCGGCGGCGAGGGCCAGCGCGGCGAACAGGGTGGCGGCGAGAGCGGATGTACGGAAGGTCTGGTTGGTCGTCGTCATCGGGAGCGTCCTTTCTGGGTTCTGCTCTGGCGACGATCGACGCCGGCCCGGATCGACAACGAATGGCGACGATGTGAATTGAAGCGCGGCCGGGGGTTCACTAGGCTTTCCCCATGCATTCCATCCGGATGGCGCGCGGCGCGGACGCGGGGCAGGTGGCCGCCATCTACCGGCCGTACGTCACCGACGCCGCGACGTCGTTCGAGACCGAGCCGCCCACCGAGGCGGAGATGGCCGGGCGGATCGAGGCGGCGCTGCGCTTCGCGCCGTGGCTCGTCTGCGCGGGCGCGGGCGGCGAGATCCTCGGCTACGCGTACGCGTCGCGCCACCGCGAGCGCGCCGCGTACCGCTGGGCGGTCGACGTGGCGGTGTACGTCGACGCGGCCCACCACCGGCGCGGGGTGGGACGCGCCCTCTACCAGTGGCTGTTCCGGCTGCTTCGCATCCAGGGGTTCTGCACGGCGTACGCCGGCATCACGCTGCCGAACGCGGGCAGCGTCGGCCTGCACGAATCGCTCGGCTTCGTTCCGGTCGGCGTCTTTCCGGCCGTCGGCTGGAAGCTCGGCGCCTGGCGGGACGTCGGCTGGTGGCAGCTTCCGCTGGGCGAACGACCGGCCACGCCGGCGGAGCCGCTGCTGCTGCCGGAGGCCGAGCGCTTGCCGGAGTGGCCCCTGCCCGCGCGCGCGACCTGATCAAATGCACAAGTTGAGCGCCGTCTGACACCCGCCCGCCCGGTTGCACGAGCCGCTGGTCAGAAGGCAGGCGCAAGAGGTTTCGGTGCCGGGGAAGAAGCACTGACCGGACGCCAACCCGTTGCACGAGCCGGAGCACACGCCGGTCCCGCCGCAGCTCGCTCGCCCGCCGTGCGGCGTGCTGCCCGTGACCGGCCAGCAGGAACCGACGTGGTCTTCGACGTCGCAGGCCTGACACGGCGCCGCGCACGCGTCGTTGCAGCAGACGTGGTCGACGCAGATCCCGGAAGCGCAGGTCGTCCCGACGTCGCAGGCTGCGCCGAACCCGGCGCCACCGCCGGTGCCGGCGCTCCCGCCCGTGCCCCCGCGGCCACCGGCGCTGCCGCCCGCGCCCGCGCTGCCGCCCGCACCCGAGGCTCCGCCTCTGCCTGCGCTTCCGCCCGTGGCGGCGCTGCCGCCCCTGCCCGCGCTCCCGCCTTTGCCCGTGCCGGCCGCGCCGCCCGCTCCGCCGCCTCCGCTCGTGCCGGCGGCTCCGCTCGCGCCGGCGACGCCACCGGCACCGGCGACGCCGCTGGTCCCGCCGTGTCCGCCCGCGCTGCCACCCCGGCCCCCGCCGCCCGCTCCGTTCGTTCCGCCCGCGCCGGCCGCGCTCCCGCCCGTGGCGCCGCCCCGGCCCGCGGCGGCGCTCCCGCCCGTGCCCGCGGCGCCTGCCGCACCGCCCGCACCGCCGCGCGCGCCCCCCACGCCCGGGCTGCCTCCCGCGCCGCCCTTGCCTGTGGCGACGCTCCCGCCGGTGCCCGCGCCGCCACCGTCCCTGCCGGCTGAAGGGACGCCGCCGTCGATCGCGGCGTCACCGGCGGAGCTGCCGTAACAGAGATGATCGCGACAGGTGAAGCCGTGCGGACAATGATCTCCGGGCTCCGCGCACGCCAGCGTTCCGTCCTTGATGTCCGGCCCGTAGCAACCGGCGAGCGCGATCGCGACGATCGCCGTCAGCGCGCGCGCGGCTCGGGCTGAACGCATCATCTTCAAAACACCACGCGCAACGAAGCGCCCGCGAGCGCGTGGCCGGCGCCCGGTTCCACCGTCACGCGCGGACGGCTGGTCGCATACAGCGCCACCCCCGCCGCGACAGCGACGCCGCCCGCGACCAGCCCGACGATCTGCAGCCGTTCGTACGCAATGCCGCGCGACTCCTTGCCGGTGTCGAACGGCGTCGGCTGCGCCGGCGGCGTCCCGGCCTCCGAATCGTGCGTCAGGCCGTCGCTCTCTCGCCGCGCCAGCACGCCGAACACCACCCCCGCCGCCAGCAGGCCGGCGCCCGCCGCGCCCAGCGAGACCGCGGCGATCCGCCGGCGCCGCGCCGGATCGCCGCCGTCCGTCGCCGCCGCGACCGCGCGTTCGTCTCGCGCCGCGGGCGACGCCACCGGCGGCGGCGGCGCGACCCCCACCGGCTGGGCCGCGGCCGCGACCGGCGGCTGGGCCGCGGGCGGCGCCGCACGCGCCGCTTCACGCTCGTCTCGCCCGCCCGTCTCGGCCACGCGCGCGCGCAGCCCCGGGATCAGCGACGCGGCCTTCTCGCGCTTGTCCGGCGGCGCGTCCGGCGCCTCCGCCAGAAACCGCTCGAACGCCGCCAGCGCATCCGCCGGCCGCTCGAGCCCGACGTACGCCAGACCGAAGTCGTAGTGGATCTTCGGGCTCGGAACCAGCGCGTACGCCTCCTGGAACCGCGCCAGCGCTGCCTGGTAGTCGCCCCGCTTCATCGCGTCGACGCCCGCGACCAGCTTGGCGCGCGCCGCCTCGCGGTTCGCGTCGCCCGCGGCCGCGGGTTGCGCCCGCGCGGCCGACGTCGCGCCGACGATCAGCGCGACGAGGATCGCCGCGCCGGCGACGAATCGCCGTCGCCACCGGGCGAAGTCAGAGATCGACGATGCCATCCGTGTCGACGACCTGTTTCCGCGCCGGCGCGCGCGGCGGCGGCCGGCGCGCCGGCAGTTGCAGCTTCTCGGCGGCCCGCATCCTGCGGCGCGCCGGCGCCCCC
>DATBHU010000495.1:0-9681 GCA_036557265.1 Polyangia bacterium | reverse complement strand
CGCCGCGCACCATGAAGATGTGCGACGGAACCTCCGCCTCCGACGGCGCTTCCTTCAGCGTGGGGACCAGCGTTTGCGATTGCCTCATGGGCGGATGGGTGGTCTTAACATACGGACGTGGGCCTCGCCGAATACAACCGGAAGCGGAACTTCGGCATCACCAGCGAGCCACCCGGCGACGCTCCGGCGAGACCCCGGGCGGACGGGGCGCGGATGTTCGTCATCCAGAAGCACGCGGCGACCCGCCTGCACTACGACTTCCGGCTCGAGCTGGACGGCGTGCTGCTCAGCTGGTCCGTCCCCAAGGGGCCGAGCCTGGACCCGACCGTGAAGCGGCTGGCGATGCACGTCGAGGATCACCCGATCGCGTACGGCGACTTCGAGGGGATCATTCCGAAGGGACAGTACGGCGGCGGCACGGTGCTGCTGTGGGACCGCGGCACCTGGGAGCCTCAGGAGAATCCCCACGCCGGCTACGCCAAGGGAAACTTAAAGTTCATCTTGAAGGGTGAGAAGCTGCACGGCGGATTTGCGCTGATCCGGCTGGGGGGGCGGCGGGCCAGGGAAGAAGGCGAAAAGGCCTGGCTGCTGATCAAGGAGAAGGACACCGCCGTCCGGGCGGGGGGGCCCGAGCTGACCGAGACCCGCCCGGAGAGCGTCGCCACCGGGCGGTCGATGGACGAGATCGCCGCCCAGAAGACGCGGGTCTGGCATTCGAATCAGTCGCACGTCGACCTGGCGGGTGCCCCGGGCGCGCGTGCGGCGCCGCTGCCGGCGAGGCCGAAGCCGCCGCGGCCGGCGTCGCGCGCGAAGCCGCCGGAGGGCGACGACTGGCTGCACGAGATCGCGATCCAGGGCGTGCGGGTGATCGCCCGCAACGAGCGCAGCAACGTGAAGCTGTTTTCCGACCGTGGGACGGCGCTGCCGGCGCGCGGGGCGCGCAAGGACAAGCCGATCGGCGACGCGGTCCGGATGCTGCCGGCGGAGACGCTGATGGTCGACGGCATCGTCGCGCCGCTGACCGAAGGCGGCGACAAGCTGGGCTACTTCCTGTTCGACATCTCTTATCTGGACGGCCAGGACCTGACCCGCGTCCCGCTCGAGCGGCGCAAGGCGCTGCTCGAGGAGCTGGTGCGGCGGGCGGCGCAGCCGTCGCTGCGCTTCGTCGAGCACATCGCGGGCGGCGGCGGCGATTTTCACAGCGAGGCGTGCCGGCTGGGGATCGCGGCGATGCTGTCGCGGCGCGCGGATTCGCGCTACGACGCGAAGGCGGGGTGGGTGACGGTGGCGTGCAAGGCGAAGGGGAAGAAGAAAGACGACGGCCCTCACCCTGCTGCGCAGACCCCTCTCCCTAACCCTCTCCCCGCTGCGCGGGGAGAGGGGACTCCCGTCAAAGGGCCGCTCCCACTGCCGAAGAATTTTCGGCTGACGACGCCGGAGCGGGTGCTGTGGCCGGACGTCGGGAAGGGGTTCACGAAGCTGGATCTGGTGCAGTACTACCAGGCGGTCGCGGACTTCGTGCTGCCCGAGGTGATCGGCCGGCCGCTGTCGCTGTTCCGCTGCCCGGACGGGATGCCCGCCGATCCGAAGGCGAAGCCGGCCTGCTTCTTCATGAAACACCCGGGCTTGATGAAGCCGCGGTCGCTCGAACGCCACACCATCCTCGAACGCTCGAAGCCCGACGACTACATGGTCGCGCGCGATCTCGCCGGCGTGCTGGAGCTGGCGCAGATGAGCATCCTGGAGATCCACCCCTGGAACGCCAGCGTCGACGAGATCGAATACCCGGACCGCGTGATCTTCGATCTCGACCCCGACCCGGCCGTGCCGTGGTCGCGCGTCGTGGAGGGGGCGTTCGAGCTGCGCCGGCGGCTGGCGGCGCTGGACCTCGACAGCGTCGTCAAGACCACGGGCGGCAAGGGGCTGCACGTCACGCTGCCGTTCGCAGCGGCGAGCCGCGTGTCGTGGGACGACGCCTTCGCGTTCTCGCAGGCGATCTCCGAGCGCCTCGCGCGCGACCAGCCCGCCGGCTACGTCGCCACGATGTCGAAGGCGAAGCGCACCGGGAAGATCTTCATCGATTACTTCAGGAATCATCGCGGCAGCACGGCGATCGCGGCCTATTCCACGCGGGCGCGGCCCGGCGCGCCCGTCGCCGTCCCGCTCGCCTGGGACGAGCTGACGCCGGCGCTCGACCCGCGGGGGTTCACGGCCGTGACGGTCCCGGCGCGCGTCGCCGCGCTGAAGGCGGATCCGTGGGCGGCGGTCATCGCGGCCAGGCAGCGGCTGACGGCGAAGGCGCTGAAAGCGGCTGCGGCCGGGTAGCGCGGCCCCTCTCCCTGACCCTCCCCGCGTAGGGGGGAGAGGGGATCAGAGCGCGGAGAGGGGATCGGAGCCGGATCCCCGCTGGCGTTGGTCAGGTCGTGCAGACGCGGTTGCCGCCGGCGTCCTTGGCGCGGCGGAGGGCCTGCTCGACGGCGGCGATGAGCGCGGGGGGCTGGGCGCCCGTCTCGCCCAGCGCGACGCCGATGCTGGCGGTCAGGAACGCGGCGTCGTTGCTGTCGGGGATGTCGAACGGCGTGTTCGCGATCCGGCCGAGGAGGTGCTGGGCGAACGCGACGGCGCGATCGAGGGAGGCCGCCCAGCGCACGATGCCGAAGCGGTTGCCGTCGTAGCGCGCGAACAGATCGTCCATCGCCAGGCTGGCGAGCACCCGGCGCCCGAGCTTGCGGAGCACGGAGTCGCCCGCCGGCCGCCCCCAGCGACGGTTGATCCAGGCGAGGCTGTCAGCGGCGACCAGCACGACCGAGAAGCGGCGCTGCTGGTGCTCCGCCAGCGCCACGCGCGCCCCGAGCTGCGCCTCGAAGCGGTGACGGTCGAGGGGGCGCGCCAGCCCCAGCTCGTTCAGCGACGACACGCGCCCTCCCCCAAATCACATCTCCGGGAATAAGCGGGCGGTGCGCCGGCGCGCCCGCAGGGTGCTGCCGGGTGTCCCGCACCATTGCGGCCCACCCGTCGCCGACACACCGCCCTGATCTGACCAGCGGCCGCGCTCCCTGATACGCGGCCGTTAAGCTCGGCCCCCATTTAGCTAGCCCTGCCGTCCTCGAGCTAAACGGAATCATACTTCCCTTTTTAGGTCAACAACGCACCATCAATGGAAGTTTGCTGGGTTTATGTTGGCGGTACACCTCGGGACCATGCGCGCATGTCGCGGGGCCGCCGTGCCAGCATTCGCCAGCTCTTCGGCCGCCGTCTGCACGCGCTCCGGCGGCTTCGCGGGCTGACGCAAGAAGAGCTGGGTGAGCGGTCCGACGTCAGCGGCAAGCTGGTCGGCCAGATCGAGCGCGGCTCCGGCAACCCGACCCTGGAGGTCATCGCCGGGCTCGCCGAGGCGCTGTCAGTCGAACCGGCGGCGCTGCTGCAGTTCGAGGAAGACCGGGCGACGGGCGGCGCGGAGCGGGCAGCCGGGGCGTTCGCGGCGCGCGAGCAGGTCGCCCGCTACCTGGCGAAGCGGCCCTCCGCGGAGGTCGAACGCGCGCTCCGCCTGATCGAGGCCGCGTTCGGCGACGCGGACGAAGATCAGCGGTAGGTCTTGATGTCGTCGCCGGCGACGACGTAGATGCGGGGCGGATCGACGCGGCCGTGGTCGGCGCCGAAGCGCATCTCGCCGGTCAGCCCCGCGAACGTGCCGGCGCCGAGCGCGTTCAGCACGTCGGCGCGCGTGTGAGCGCCGGCGGCGGTCACGGCGCGGAAGGCGTTGGCGCCGTCGAACGCGTAGGCCTCGGTGGCGTGCGGCTCCGCGCCGTAAGCCGCCCGGTAGGCCTCGACGAAGGCGTGCGCGCGGGCGTCGGTCTCGTCGGCGTAGAAACCGGGCGACAGCAGCGCCCCCTGCACGTAGCGGCCGGCGTTCTGCAACAGCCGCGGCGACAGCTCGCTGGCCGTCGACAGCAGCAGCACGTTGCGCGGGCGCGGCTTGCCGGGCACCGCCGCCGCCTTGGGCGCGCCCCACGGCGCCGGCCACAGGTCGGCGGCCGCGAGCGCGGGCGCGATCAGCTCCAGCCGATCGGCGCCGTCGGCGATGAACACCACCTGGGGCGGCGTCCTCTTGATCGCCGCCACGACCTGACCGAATGACGTGGCGCCCGGCGCGTAGCTGGCGTCGCCGGTGACGCGCCCGCCGCCCGCCGCCACCTCGCGGCGGAACGCCTCGCGCAGCCGCTTGCCGGCCGCGCTGTCGGGACCGAGCATCGCGAAGTCGCGCGCGCCCAGCTTCAGCGCCGCGCGCGCCAGCGCCGCGACGCGCGCCTCGGGCGCGTGTATCAGCTGGAACGCCGTGCTGGTCGCGCCCGGCACGGTGTCGTCGAGCGCCAGCGTCGGCACGCCGCTCTCGCTCGCGGCCGCCAGCGACGTCGCCGCGGTCTTGCGATCGGCCGCCGCCAGGATGCCGATCACCGACTCGTCGTGCGCCAGCTCCCCCACCCCCTTGCTGGCCCGCTCTGCCTCGCCGCCCGTGTCGCGCACGTAGAGCTGCATCGCGGGCGCCGACAGCGGCGCCGACGGCGTGGCCGCCGTGCGCGCGGGCGAACCGACCGCCAGCATCGCCGCCCGCATGGCCGCCTCGCCGACCGGCTGGAACTTGCCGGTCAGTGCCACCGCCAGTCCGAGGCGTCCCGCGTCGCCCGCGCCCTGCGCCTGCGCCTGCGCGTCGTCGAAGCCCATCGCCCGCCGCGCCGCCGACGTCTCACCGTCGATCGCCGCGGCGCCCGGCGCGTCACCCTGCGCGCGCACGTATGCCGCCGCCTTCACGCCCAGCACGGCGCGCGCGAGGCCCTTCTCCGCCGAGGCGCGCCAGGCGCGCGCCGCCGCGTCGGGCGCGACGTCGGCGGCGAGATCCGTCGCCCGGGCGCGCGCGTACGCCTTCTCGTGCTCGCGGCCGCCGCGCGCGTAGCCGTCCCACAGCTCCAGCGCCGCGGTCAGCTCGCCCGCCGCCGTCGTCGCCTCGGCCAGCGCGCCGCGCAGCTCGACCAGCGCTTCGTCGCCCGGCCCGGCCGTGCCCGCCGGCGGCAGGAACGGCAGCAACAGCTCGCGCCCGCGCGCGAACTGGCCCAGCCGCACCTCAGCGATGCCGAGGTAGTAGCGCGCGCTCGACCCCGTCCCCGGATCGGGCGGCGACGCGACCAGCGGTTCGAGCTGGCGCTTCGCCCCTGCAGTGTCGCCGCGCAGGAGCGCGAGGCGCGCCAGCATCAGGTCGACGGCGGGCCGAAAGGCGCTCTGGCCGTGATGGGCGACGAACCCTTCCAGCGCCGCGCGCGCCTCCGCCTGCGCGCCCGCGTCGAACCGCGCCTTCGCCTCACGGAAGTCGGCCTCCGCGCCCTGATCGGCGGGGGCCGCGTTCGCCGCCGCGGCGGGCGGCGCGGCCGGCACCGCCGCGGGCGCCAGCGCCCCGCTCGGCTCCGGCGCGACCGGCGGCGGCAACGCCTCGCCGGCCCCGAACGTGCCCGGCAGCTGCGGCCGGGCCTGCGTCGCCGCGCACGCGGCGAACAGCAGAAACGCGCACAGGCCGAGCCTCACCATCTCTCCTTACTACGGCGGAAACCGCCGCGTGTCCGGTTTTTGCGTTTTTCTTGACCCGGCGTCGCGGCGTCTCTTTTCTATTTTTCCGATCGTGCTCCGCTCCCGACATCGAGCGCGCCGCTCGCGACGCCGAGCGCGACGGTCTTGCGCGCGAAGCTCGAGACGCCGAGCCCGCCGAGCGCCGCCGGTGACACCCAGCGGCGATCGCCCGACGGCGCCGCCTGCCCCGGCACGGCCGCGTCGACGCGGAACAACTCCGCGGTGACGTCCCGGTGCGTGAACACGTGGCGAACGGCGCCGCGGTAGACGACGCCCGTCACGCGCACGCCGGCCGCCTCCGCGAGCGCGCGCGCGACCGCGGGCCGGAGGCGCGCGCCCCGATCGGCCGCCTCGGGCAGCGCCCAGGTCCCCGCCAGCAGCCCGGCGCGCCGCCTGACCACCAGCACGCGCGCGCCGTCGGTGATGCAGGCGCAGACGACGCGGACGATCGGCCGTGCCGCGCGCGGCCGCTTGCGCGGCAGCGATTCGGGCTGCCCGCCGGCGCGCGCGCGGCAGCCGCCCGCCAGCGGGCAGGCGTCGCAGCGCGGGCTGCGCGGCGTGCAGACCAGCGCGCCCAGCTCCATCAGCGCCTGGTTGAAGTCGCCGGCGCGGCGGCGCGGCACCTCGGCGAGGCCGCGCGCGTGCAGCGCCGCGCGCGTCTCCGGCTGGTCGACGGGACGGCGCTCGCCGGTCAGGCGCGCGAGCACACGCATCGTGTTCCCGTCGAGCGCGAAGGCGCGCGCGTCGAAGGCGATCGCCGCCACCGCCGCCGCCGTGTACGGCCCGATCCCCGGCAGCGCGCGCAGGGCGGCCTCGGAGTCGGGGATGGCGCCGCCATGGTCGGCCACGATCGCGGCCGCCGCCCGCCGCAGGTTGCGGGCGCGCGCGTAGTAGCCGAGCCCCGACCAAAGCGCGGTCACGTCGTCGTCGCCCGCCGCGGCCAGCGACGCGAGGTCGGGGAAGCGGGCCAGGAAGCGCGCGAAGTACGGCTCGACCGTCGCGACGACGGTCTGCTGCAGCATGAACTCGGACACCAGCGTCCGGTAGGGGCTGGGATCGCGGCGCCACGGCAGGTCGCGCTTGGCGCGGTCGTACCAGCGGAGCAGCGGGCGCGCCATCGTCGTCGAGGTACCGTTGCCCACGTTGCGCCGGGCATTGTATGACAGCAGGCGGTGCCGCGTTCCTCGCATGACTCCGACGCGCCGTCGCCGGCCGACATCGCGGCCGCCGTCCAGCGCGGCGACATCGCCCCCATCTACTGCCTGACGGGCGAGCGTTTCCTGGTCGACAGCGCCGCTGCCGCCATCCGCGCCGCCGTGCTGGCCGCGGCCGGGGCGGGCGCCGCGTTCAACAACGACGTCTTCGACCTGAAAGAGAGCGGCCTCGCCGGCGCGATCGGCACCGCGCGCACGCTGCCGATGATGGCCAAGCGCCGCCTGGTGGTCGGCAAGGCGATCGACGAGGTGAAGGCGGCGGACCTCGAGCCGCTGGTCGGCTACCTCGAGGATCCGAACCCGTCGACCTGCCTCCTGCTGGTCGGCGACAAGGTCGACGTCCGGCTGCGCGCGTTCGCGCAGCTGCGCAAGCGCGGCTACCTGCACGTGTTCGCGCCGCTGCGGGACAACGCCCTGGCCGGCTGGCTGCGCGCGGAGGCGAAGACCCGCGGCATCGACATCAAGCCCGACGCGGCCGGCGCGCTGGCGACGCTGGCCGGGCCCGACCTGGGGCGCCTCGCGCAGGCGCTCGAGCAGCTGGCCATCTACGTCGGCCGCGAGCGCGCCATCGGCGTCGACGACGTCGAGGATCTGGTGGCGGAGACGCGCGAGCACGCGATCTTCGAGCTGACCAAGGCGATCGGCCTGGGCGACGTGCCGCGCGCGCTCGCGCTGTGCGCGAACATGCTGCGCAACCGCGAGCCGCCCCTCCGCATCCAGTTCATGCTGGCCCGCCAGGTGCGCCAGATCTGGCGCGCCAAGGAGCTGGCCGCCGCCGGCGCGTCGCGCGGCGACATCGCCGCCGCCGTCGGCATCAACCCCTACTTCCTCGACGACATCCTGGTGCCGGCGCGCCGCATGTCGCGCGCCGCGCTCGAGCGCGCGCTGGAGCGCCTCTACCAGGCGGACCTGGCCCTCAAGACCTCGCGCGTCGAGCCCGACCTGGCACTGTCACGCCTGGTGCAGTCGCTCGCGGAAGCGCGCTAGCGGCTCCCTCACCCTGGCCCTCTCCCCAAGGGAGAGGAAAACAGAATTACTTGAGGTTCGCGACCGCGACCGTGAGCCGCGAAACCGACCGAGACGCCGTGCCGCGCTTGATCACGCCCTTGGACGCCGCGCTGTCGATCGCCGAGACCGCCGTCTTCAGCAGCGTCTGCGCTTCCTTCGCGTTCTTGCCGCCGATCGCGGCGCGCAGCCGCTTGATGATCGTGCGCATCGCCGTCTTCTGGGCCGTGTTGCGGGCCGTGCGCCGGATGCGCTGCCGGTTCGCCTTCTCCGATGACTTGATATTCGCCATATTGCGGCGCGCATCATGGTTAGAGGCCCTGCCGTTGTCAAGGCGGGCGCCTCAGCCGGGTCTGGCCCTCACCGTGAACCGGCCCTCACCCTGGCCCTCTCCCGGAGGGAGAAGGGACCGGAGAGGGGACCGGAGCATCAGCCCAGGCCGACGCCTTCCAGGTCGTCGTCACTCATGCCGAAGAAATGGCCGGTTTCGTGGAGGAGCGTCGTCCGGATCTCCTCGCGCAGCTCGTCGTCGCTGCCCGCCATCCGCTCGAGGTTGCGCCGGAAGATCAGGATCTGGGTCAGCCCGGGCTGGCCGCCCAGGTGGGAGGCGTCCGGGTACGGCGTGCCGTTGAACAGCCCGAGCGACCGCGGATCGACCCCCGCGTCGACGTCGGATTCGGCCGGCTGGTCGGCGATGACGATCGGGACGTCGCGTAGCAGCTCGCGCGCGCGCGCCGGCAGCTCGCCCAGCGCCTGCTCGGCGATCGCGCCGACCTCCTCGTCGGTGAGCCTCTGCCGCGCGCCGCCCGCCGCGCCCGGCGCGGCGTCCAGCGCCCAGGTCCGCTTCCAGGCGGCGCGCATCTCGGCGTCGTCCTCCAGATCCGCCGCCGCGCAGCCGAGCGCGTGCCACACCTCCGCCGAATCGGGCACCACGCTCGTCAGCGTCCGCAGCCGCCCCCGCGCCAGCTCCGCGTCGCCGAGCGCCAGGTGGAGGTCTGCGATCTCCAGCGCGGCGTCCGGATCGCCGAGCACCACGTCGGGCGGCGGCAGCTCGGCCAGCGTCCGGCGCGCGTCGTCGATGTCGCCCGCCTCGGCTTCCAGCCCCGCCTTCAACGCCAGCGCCGACAGGAATTCTTCCTCCTCTTCCGCGAGCTCGACCGCCCGCGCCGCGTGCTTGCGCGCCTCGGCCAGCGTGTCGGGCCCCTCGGCCAGCAGCTCCGCGAACGCCAGCTCGGGCGACGCCCACTCCGGATCCGCCGCGATCGCCTGCCGCAGCAGGTGAATCGCGCCCGGCGCGTCGTCCTCCTCGCGGCAGCAGGCGGCCCGCAGGTAGAGGCCCTCGGGCGATCGCTCGCCCAGCCGCTCCGCGCGCCGTCGCGCCGTCTCCAGCTTCCCGGCGTCGAACGCGTCCCACGCCGCGCGGATGATCGAATCGTCGGCCTGTTGCGTGATGTCGTCTTCAGGGGGCCTCGCCATCGTCAACGCTCCTCGCTCCTCGCTCGCGCCTCACCGTTCTCTCTGTCGCTGGCGCTATTGCTGCCATCGCTACAACTGTCGCAGCTCCGGCGCGTCCGTCATCGCCGCCAACGTATGCAGCATATACCCGGCCGCAACGTCCGTCGTGCGGCGGGCGTCCTCGGGGCCGCCGATCGACGGCGCCACCTCGACCACGTCGCCGCCCAGCAGCGGGAACGCCTCCGCGACGCGCGCGATCAGCGCCCGCAGGAACGCCGGTTGCAACCCGTTCGCCTCGGGCGCGCCGGTCGACGGCGCCACCGCGCTGTCCGTCGCGTCGATGTCGTTCGACAGATAGACGCGCGCGACGCCGAGCGCCCGCAGGTGACGA
>DATBHU010000494.1:0-4512 GCA_036557265.1 Polyangia bacterium | reverse complement strand
CCGCCGCCCGTCGCGCCGCCGCCGCCCGTCGCGCCGCGTCCGTCCGCTTCGCCGCGCGCGTCCTCGTCGCAGGGGCCGCCGCCGGAGGAGCGCGGGCCGGGCGACGTGCGCATCGCCGATCCCGAGGCGGCGCCGCGGCTGCGCCTGGTGACCAGCGACGACACCGTCGAGATCGAGGGCAAGCCGGCGGTGACGTTCGCGGACGTGGGCGGCCTCGACGACGTCAAGCAGCGGCTGAACCGATCGTTCCTGCTGCCGCTCAAGCAGCCCGAGCTGTTCGCGAAGTTCGGCAAGTCGCTGCGCGGCGGGTTGCTGCTCTACGGTCCCCCGGGCTGCGGCAAGACCTTCGTGGCCCGCGCCCTGGCGGGCGAGATCGGCGCGCGCTTCGTCTCGATCGGCCTCTCCGACGTGCTCGACATGTGGCTGGGCGAGAGCGAGCGCAAGCTGCACGAGCTGTTCGAGAACGCGCGGCGCGCGGCGCCGACGGTGCTGTTCCTCGACGAGGTCGACGCCCTCGGGCAGCGGCGCACGCAGCTCAAACATTCGGCCGGGCGCAACATCGTCAACCAGCTGCTGTCGGAGATGGACGGCGTCGATTCGGCGAACCGCGATCTGTTCGTGCTCGGCGCGACCAACCACCCGTGGGACATCGATCCGGCCCTGCGCCGCCCCGGTCGCTTCGATCGCATGGTGTTCGTGCCCGCGCCCGATCCGGCCGCCCGCGAGCGCATCCTGTCGCTGCGCCTCGCCGATCGGCCGACGGCGCCGGCGCTGGACCTGAAGGCGCTGGCGCAGCGGACCGACGGTTTTTCGGGCGCGGATCTGGCCGGCCTGGTCGACGCGGCGACCGAGATGGCGTTCGAGCGCACCGTCGACAGCGGCCGCGAGCAGCCGATCGACGACGCGCTGCTGGTGGCGGCGTTGAAGGACGCGCGGCCGTCGACGCAGCCGTGGCTCGAGACCGCGCGCAACTACGCCCTCTACGCCAACGAGGGGGGCAGCTACGACGATCTGCTCGCCTACCTCAAGAGTCGGAGGCTGGCGTGAGCGCCGGCTTGAACGCGGACACCGCCTGCGCGCGCGCCCGCGCGGCCATCCAGCTGGGGCGGCACGAGGAGGGCGTCCGCGAAGCCGGGCTGGCGGTGGCCGCCGATCCGGAGGGCGCCGACGGCTACTACCTGCTCGGCCTCGCGCTGCGCGCGCTCGGCCGCCACGATGAAGCGCTGCGCGCGGTCGATTCGGGGACGACGAAGGCGCCGCAGTGGCACGACCTGTTCGTGCTGCGCTCGGACATCCTGCGCGACAAGCTGCGACCCATGGACGCCATGAAGGCGGCGGAAGAGGCGGTGCGGCTGGAGGCGAACGATCCCGACTGCCACACCGCGGTCGGGCTGTCGGCGTCGGCGCTGGGCGATCACCCGCGCGCCGTGGTCGCGTACCGGCGCGCCTTGAAGCTCGATCCCGACCGCGCCGACCTGCATCGCCTGCTCGGCGATCAGCACCTGGACCTGTCCGATCACGCGCAGGCGATCGTCGAATACCACCACGCCCTGCGCCTGGAGCCGAACGACGCCTACGCGCTCAACAACCTCGGCTGCGCGCTGCAGGCGCAGGGCCGGCTGGAGGAGGCCGCGGTCGCCTACAAGTCGGCGGTGTTGCTCGATCCGACGATGAAGGAAGCCAAGCGCAACACGCACAACGTCGTGCGCGGCCTGACGCGCGGCGCGTCGGTGCTGGGCGTGATCGGTCTGTTCGCGGTCAAGTTCAAGCTGTGGGTGCTCCTGATCTTCGCGCGCGGGCTGCTGGTGATGCCCGCGTTCTGGATCGTCATCGGCGCCGTCATCGCCGGCGCCGTCGCGTTCTCGGTCGTGCGGGGGCGGCGGCGGTTGAGCCGCCTCGGCGAGAAGGATCCGCAGCTGCTGGCGATCTTCGAGCGTCTGCAAGCCGACAAGAAGGCCGGGCGCATCTAGTCGTCACCCTCGAGGGCCCGCGCATGATCGATCCCGTCTGCGGCATGACCGTCGATCCGGCGACCGCCGCCGGCAGCCACACGCATGCCGGGACGACCTACTACTTCTGCAGCCGCCACTGCCTCGAGAAGTTCGCGGCCGATCCCTCGCCCTTTCTGGCGCCGGCGCCGCCCGCGAAGGCAGCGACGGCCGCCGGCGACGGCATCGGGCAGTGGACTTGCCCGATGCATCCCGAGATCGTGCGTGACCGGCCCGGCGCCTGCCCGATCTGCGGCATGGCGCTGGAGCGGCGCACGGTCACGGCGGCGGACGCCGACGACAACCCGGAGCTCGCCGACATGTCGCGCCGGTTCTGGATCAGCCTCGCGCTGACGGCGCCGCTGTTCGTGCTGGCGATGGGCGGCATGGTGCCGGCGCTGCGCGACCTCGTGCCGGCGGCGGTGCGGCCCTGGATCGAGGCGGCGCTCGCGTCGCCGGTCGTGCTGTGGGGCGGCTGGCCGTTCTTCGTCCGCTTCCGCGATTCGCTGATCAACCGCAGCCCCAACATGTTCACGCTGATCGGGCTCGGCGTCGCGGTGGCGTACGGCTACAGCGTCGTGGCGGTGCTGGCGCCCGGGATCTTTCCGGCGGCGTTCCGCGGGCACGACGGCGTCGTCGCCCTGTACTTCGAGCCGGCGGCGGTGATCGTGACGCTGGTGCTGCTCGGTCAGGTGCTGGAGCTGCGCGCGCGCGGCCGCACCGGGGCCGCGCTCCGCGCGCTGCTGAAGCTGTCGCCCCGGCAGGCGCGCCGGGTTCGGCCCGACGGCGGCGAGGAGGACGTTGACCTCGACGCGGTACGGGCCGGTGACCGCCTGCGCGTCCGCCCCGGCGAGAGCGTGCCCGTCGACGGCGTCGTCGAGGAGGGCGGCAGCCACGTCGACGAATCGATGCTGACGGGCGAGGCGATGCCCGTCGCGAAGGCGGCCGGTGATCGCGTGGTGGGCGCCACCGTCAACGGCACCGGCACGCTGGTGATGCGCGCCGAGCGCGTCGGCGCCGAGACGCTGCTCGCCCGCATCGTGCGGCTGGTGGGCGAGGCGCAGCGGAGCCGCGCGCCCATCCAGAAGCTGGCGGACGCCGTCTCGCGCGTGTTCGTGCCGGCGGTGGTGGCGGTCGCGATCGCGACGTTCGCGGTGTGGGCGGCCGTCGGCCCGCCGCCGCGGCTCGGCTATGCGCTGGTGAACGCGGTGGCGGTGTTGATCGTCGCCTGTCCGTGCGCGCTCGGGCTGGCGACGCCGATGTCGATCATGGTGGCGGCCGGAAAGGGCGCCGGCGCGGGCGTGCTGTTCCGCAACGCCGAGGCGATCGAGACGCTGGGCAAGGTCGACACGCTGATCGTCGACAAGACGGGGACGCTGACCGAGGGAAAGCCGCGCCTGGTGGCCGCCGTCGCCGCTCCCGGCTTCGGCGAGGCCGATCTGGTGCGGCTGGCGGCGGCGGTCGAGCGCGGCAGCGAGCATCCGCTGGCCGGGGCGATCGTCGCCGGCGCCGCGGCGCGCGGCATCGCCGTCGAGGCGGCGACGGGATTTCAATCGCTGACCGGCAAGGGTGTCAGCGGGCGGGTGGCGCTGCGGCGGGTGGCGGTCGGCAACCGCGCCCTGATGGCCGAGCTCGCCGTCGACGTCGGCGCGCTGTCGGCGCGCGCCGAGCAGCTGCGCGCCGAGGGCGCGACGGTGATGTTCGCGGCCGTCGACGGGCGGGCGGCGGGCCTGCTCGCGGTGGCGGATCCGATCAAGGCGACCGCGCCGGATGCGCTCCGCCGGCTCGCCGCCGCCGGCGTCCGCGTCGTGATGGTGACCGGCGACCATCGCGCGACCGCCGACGGCGTGGCGGCCAGGCTGGGGATCGCCGACGTGGTCGCCGAGGTGCTCCCCGAGCAGAAGCTGGCGGAGGTGAAGCGCCTGCAGGCGGCAGGCCGCGTGGTCGCGATGGCGGGCGACGGCATCAACGACGCGCCGGCGCTGGCCCAGGCCGAGGTCGGGATCGCGATGGGGACCGGCACCGACGTCGCCATCGAGACCGCCGCCGTCACCCTGGTCAGGGGCGATCTCAGCGGCATCGCGCGCGCCCGCGCCCTGTCGCGCGCGACGATGGCCAACGTCCGCCAGAACCTCTTCTTCGCGTTCGTGTACAACACGCTCGGGGTGACGATCGCAGCGGGCGTGCTCTACCCGGCGTTCGGGCTGCTGCTGTCGCCGATGATCGCCGCCGCCGCCATGTCGTGGAGCTCGGTTTCCGTGATCGGCAATGCCCTCCGCCTGCGTGCCGCGCGTATCTGAAGCCGGGCCGTAACCTGGTCTGCGCGACCGGCATCACACCCCCATGACAACCAAACGCGAGGACCCCATGCCACGGATGCGTTTGTTGCTCGAATCCGATCCCTCGCTCCCAGTCGATGTCCGGCGCGCCATCTCGCGCGGCGACCAGGACGCGCACCTCCGTCTGATCGACCTGGGCCTGAACGAGTGCGAAGCCGCCGAGCTGCTCGACGAGCAGCCGCGCC
>DATBHU010000493.1:0-2228 GCA_036557265.1 Polyangia bacterium | reverse complement strand
GCCGTGCTTGATCAGGATGAAGTTCATCAGCAGCCGCGCGACCTTGCCCGAGTTCTTCGTCCACGGATAGATGTTGAGGACGCGGAAGTGGGCCTTCACCGCGCGGGTGATCGGATGCAGATCGCCGAACTCGTCCGATTCCATCCACTCGCCGAGCTTGCGCATCCGGTAGGTGATCTTCTCGGGCGCCGCAATCTCGTGATAGTAGAGCCGGTGCAGTGGGTTCTCCCGCCGGTACGGGTAGCCTTTCGCGGCCTCTTCCGGCGTCAAGATCGCGTAAAGTTTGCGTACAAGATCCAGGTCGACGGCGGGCGGCTTCTTGGCGATGCTCGCCTCGCGGACGAAATCGACGGCGGTCTTGTGATTCCGGACCTCCTCATACATCGGGATCAGCGTGACGTCGCTGATGATGCGTTGATCGATCGCGGCCTTCAGCTCGGCGAACGAGAGCACGACACCTTCGAGCGCGTTGTCGTGAAATATCCACGAAACGTCCAACCGGTCGCGGTAATCCTTCAGGATCTTCTCAGGGAAGCTGGCGGTCTTCGACCGGAGCGCTTCCATTCTGTTGTCGATCTCGAAAAACTTGGCGTCCATCCCCGTCTCCTGGTTGGGAGCAACCACGCTAGGTCCAATCCCGTAACAACAGCCGCGACAGGATACAGCAACAAACCCTTTAGTCAAGCGGGGTTAGCCGACTGTCTTCATGCTCGACATCACGTTCTGCGTCGGTGAGTCGCATGACATTCCGCGCACGAGCTGGTGGCCGGCAGCGGGGTCGGCTTTGAGCCTTATCTAATTGAAATTACGAAGAATATCTGGGTCTGAAAACTTGACACCCCGCCCGCTTGGAAAACAATGAAAACCCGCTCATGACCGCGCCGCCCCGTGACCCTGTTGCCGACACGCGTCAGGGGGCGAGCGCCGCGCATCTGCCGGTGCTGCTGGACGAAGCGATGGCGTGGCTGGACCCGAAGCCGGGCGGCCGCTACTGCGACGCGACGCTCGGAGCGGGCGGGCACGCCTTCGCCGTGCTGGAGCGTTCGGCCCCGGACGGCCGGCTGGTCGGCCTGGATCGCGATCCTGCGGCGCTGGCGACCGCGGGCGCTCGCCTGCAACCGTTCGGAGATCGCGTGACGTTGGTCCACGCCCGCTTCTCGGAGGCGCGCGACGTGCTCGCGCGCCTCGGGATGACGCCGGTCGACGGATTCCTGGTCGATCTCGGGGTTTCGTCGCCACAGCTGGACCGCGCCGAGCGCGGCTTCTCGTTCCGGATGGACGGTCCGCTCGACATGCGGATGGACCCGACCAGCGGCGAGACGGCCGCCGAGCTGCTGCGGCGGGTGGACGAAGTCGAGCTGACCGGCATCATCCGAGACCACGGCGAGGAGCGACACGCGGCGCGGGTCGCGCGCGCCATCATCGAGGCGCGCCGCGCCGGACCGGTCGACACCACGGGCCAGCTGGCGGCGATCGTCGCGCGCGCGCTGCCGCGCCACGAACCCGGCAAGAACCCGGCGACGCGCACCTTCCAGGCGCTGCGCATCGCCGTCAACGACGAGCTGGGTGAGCTGGAGCGCTTCCTGGCCGTGGCGACCGACTGCCTGCGTCCGGGCGGCCGGCTGGTGGTGATCGCGTTCCACTCGCTCGAGGACCGGATCGTGAAGCGCCGGCTGCGCACGCTGGCGGGGCGAAGAGGAGGCGACGCGGCGCCGCTCGACCCACCGCAATTGCGCCTCCTGACCAAGCACGTCGTCGTGCCGGGCGACGAGGAGCGCGCCCGCAACCCGCGGGCGCGGTCGGCGCGGCTGCGCGCCGCGGAGCGGCTGTGAGCGACCGAGCGGCTGTGAGCGAGGAGAGGCGATGAATCCCGGCGCGGTGGTCAAACCCGACCTCGGCAACCGGCGCGGCGCCGGCATCTGGGCGTTCTTGCTGGCGCTGTGCACGGCGGGGGCGCTGGCCCACGTGGCGGTGCGCATGCACGGCATCCAGATCGCCTACGCGCTCGGGCGAGAGCGGCGGACGAACACCCAGCTGGAAGAACAGCGCCGGCGGCTGAACATCGAGATCGGCATGCTCAAGGATCCGGATCGGGTGATCGGCATCGCGCGCGGCAAGCTGGGCATGGGGCCGCCCGCGCCGGAGAACGTGGTGCGTCTGGGCAACGGCACGCTCTCGCGGGAGCCGGCCACCGCGGCCCCGTCGGGCGGGGCGCACCGCAAATGACG
>DATBHU010000492.1:0-13517 GCA_036557265.1 Polyangia bacterium | reverse complement strand
TGTCGCCCAGCAACGGCACCTTGGTGACGCTGTCGATGACCTTGTCGGACATCAGCCCGCCGATCAGGATGGTCTGCTGATCCTTGGCGACGACGATCGTCTTGGCGGTGCGCTCCGACGTCGACGGGCCGAGGTTGCTCGACCCCGGCGCCAGCTCCGAGATCTTCTCGTCGACCTCCAGCCGGACCATGTCGTGCTCGTTGACGTGCGGGGTCAGCTTCATTTCGAGCGCGACCTTCTCGCGCTGCACGTTCGGGAAGAAGCTGTTCAGTCCGGCGAAGCCGGGAATCGGCGACGCGCCGCCCGGCGCCGTGCCGCCGCCGAGACCGAAGGTACTGACCGGGAACGGCACGCGCGAACCGACCGAGATCTCGCCGTCCTCGTTGTTCATGATCAGGAGGTGCGGGTTCGACAGCACGTCGACATCGCTGTTCGTCTGCAGCGCCTTGATGAGGACGCCGAACGACGGGATGTCGAGCGTCGCGGTCGATCCAGCGCCCAGGTTCTTCGCCTCGTCCGGCGACAGCACCGGCCCGAGCACGCCGGCCAGCATCGTGTCGGTCAGCGACCCGGCCGGGAACAGCGTCTTGGCCGGGTTCAGGCCGCCGACCGCCAGACTCTGGTTGTCGAGGCCGGGGATGCTGAACGGCTTGGCGCCGTGGAACGACACGCCGAGGTCGCGTTGCTTGTCGAGCGTCACCTCCAGGATCATCGCCTCGACGAACACCTGCTTGCGCGGCGAATCGAGCCGTTCGATCACCCGGCGCACCGCCTGGTAGTCCTTCAGCGACGACACGACGATCAGGGAGTTGGTCGGGCGATCGAAGTTGATGCGCACCTCGCCCTCGAATAGCAGGTTCTGGATCCCCGACGAGGCGCCGCCGGCCCCGGGCGCCGGCGCGGGCGGCGGCGTCGCGCCCTGCCGGGTGCCGGTGCGGCCCCGGCCGCCGGCGGTGCTGACGGTGACCTGCACGCCGGTGACCGAGCCGAGCGTCTGCGCCAGCTCGTCGCAGTTCGCGTTCTCGCAGTAGTAGACGTGGATGCGCCCCTCCTGCTCGGTGATCTCCTTGTCGAGCTGCTCGACCATCCGCTTGACGCGCGCGTAGGAGCGCTCGGTCGCGATCACGATCAGCTGGTTCGAACGCTCGTCCGGGATGATCTTCGAGATGATCATCTCCGCCGTCAGATCACCGACCTTAGGGCGAGCCCCCGCTCCCCCCGGGGGCGGCGGCGCTCCCCCTCCCCCTTTTTTTGAGGCTTGTTGCACCTGGAAGATCTCGCCCAGCTTCTGCGCCATCTCCGAGGCGGCGGTGTGCTTGAGGGTGATGATCCAGACCTTCTCGTTCATGCCCGGCTGATCGATCTCGCGCAGGATCTTCATCATGCGGTTGATGTTCGAGCCGAGGTCCGTGATGATCAGCGCGTTCTGGGGCGCGAACACGACGATGTCGCCCTGCTCGCCCTTGATGCGCCCGAGCACCTGCGCCACCTCGTTGGGATCCACGTTCTCGACGTGCACGAGGCGGGTGATGTAGCTCTCCGCGACCGGCGCCTCCGTGTCCTCGCCGTAGACCGGGATGCCGCCCATGGTCTTGATCTTCGCGGTCTCGACGATGCGCTCGAACTTGCCGGCGTGCTCGATGGTCAGCCCCGCCGAGTCGAGCCCGACGAGGAACAGCCGGTACGCCTCCTCGGGGGTGATCAGCTCGGGCGCCACGATCGTCACCTTCTTGCTGTTCGCCGGGATGGTGCCGGGCAGCAGGAACTGCTTGCAGGTGATCGACGAGATCCAGGCGATCAGATCACCGAGCTCGGTGTCGGGCTTGAGATTCAGCTTCACGATCCGCTTGCCGGGCGGGAACTTCTTGCAGGTGTTGAAGTCCTTGTCGCCGATCAGCTGGTTCGCGCCGGTGACGGTGTTCGAGCCGCCCGCGGTGCCGCCGGTGGTGGCGCCCGGCGTCGCCCCGGGCGTCGCCGCCGGGGTCCCGGGCGTCCCGCGCTTCTTGCCGAGCGCGCCCGGCAGCCCCGGAAAGTTGCCCGGCACCCGCGGCGCGCCCGGCGCCGGTGTCGCCCCCGGCGTCGTCGTTCCGCCCGGCGTCCCCGGGACCCGCACGGGCTTGCCGTCGGGTCCGGTCACGACCGCCGCGCGCAGCGGGCTTCCGCCCAGAAGGATTGCAACCACCGCAGCGACACCCTGTCTCGTTTGTCTTGTCATCGGATGTTGTAGTCCTTGGTGATCTTCTGTCCGTTGCGTTCGATGGCGACGGAGAGGTGATTCGCCGTCTTGAGCTTCGTGTATGCGAGCAGCGCCTGGTCGGGGCTGGTCATCTCGAGGCCGTTGATCGCCGAGACGACGTCGCCGTTCAGGAGGCCGATCTTCGCGAACGGCCCGTCGGGGCGGATGCTGAACAGACGGAAGCCGGCCGGCTTGCCGTCCTTGGTCTCGGGGACGATGCGCGCGCCCTTGGCGAGCGCGCCCATGTTACCCAGCAGCGCGTCGATGGTTCCGCGCTGCACCTCGTAGTTGTTCTCGCCCACCTTCTTGATTCCCCTGTCCAGCTCGGCGGCGAGCGGATCGGCTGGCGTGTTGGACGCGACCGGCGCAGGCGAGCCCGCCGGCGGCGCGGGACGGTCGAGGAGGTCCAGGTACTCGTGCCGGCCGCCGCCGAAGTCGAGGTAGACCTTGTCCTCCTCGATGTCCTCGACCGTCGCGTCGCGGATCGTCGAACCGACGGTGTAGGGACCCGCGCTCTTGGCGTCGTTGTCGCGGATGACCGCGACGGACCACTTCGGATTGGCGGGCGGCGGCGCGAACATGATCGCCAGCAGCTTCAGGTTCAGCGACGTGCGCTGCAGCGGCGGCGGCGGCGGCGGCTCGTTCGATCCCTTGACCTCCACCGCCAGGATCGGCGGGCAGGTCGAGCAGAAGATGTTCCGCTTCAGGATCTCCTCGACCTGCTTCGTGTAGATCGACGGCGCCGCGGACGCGATCGGTGCGCGCATCACCGGCTTGGGGGCGGGGCCGGTGGTCGCCAGCAGCTTCCGATCGACGACGGTCGCGGCGGCACGGGCCAGGAAGATCGCGCACAGCGCGACAACCAGCCCGTTGATGGCCCACAGATATTTGCGCAGCAGTGTCTCCACGGATCTCGTCCTTCGATCTGGACCTTGCTCGTCCTTGCAAAGCAACGCCGGGACCATGCCCGGCGCTGACAAATGCCTTTACATACAGCTAGTTAACCGCCACCCCGACCGCGATCGGGCTGCCAAATTGGCAGCCGCCGGTCCGTCTGGTCGGCCGTACCCCGCCTCAGCTGGCGGCGGCGTCGGCGGGGTCGGGCTCCGTCCGCTCCTCTTCGAGGCGCCGGTAGATCGTACGCGTGGCGATGCCGAGCAGCTGCGCGCACAGACGCTTGTCGCCGCCGACGTGCGCCAGTGTGGCGTGAATGACCCGCCGCTCGATCTCCTCGAGCGGCGTGCCGACCGCGAACGACAGCGAACGCCCGTCCCCCTGCACGCCGCCCCCGGTGCGCACCTCCGACGGCAGGTCGTCAATCTCGACGGCGGTGCCGCGCGACAGCACCACCGCGCGCTCGACCGCGTTCTCGAGCTCGCGCACGTTGCCCGGCCAGTCGTAGCGCGACATCGCGTCGGCGGCGGCGCGCGAGAATCCGGCCAGGGTGCGGTTGTTGCGCGCGGCGTAGAGCTGCAGGAAGTGCTCGGCCAGCAACGCGATGTCGTCGCGCCGATCGCGCAGGGGCGGGATCGGCACCGGGATGATGTTCAACCGGTAGTAGAGATCCTCGCGGAAGCGGCCCTCGCGCACGGCCGCGCGCAAGTCCTGGTTGGTCGCGGCCACCAGCCGCATGTCGACCTTCATGGTGCGCCCGCCCAGGCGCTCGACCTCGCGCTCCTGGATCACGCGCAGCAGCTTCACCTGGACGTGGGTCGGGATCTCGCCGATCTCGTCGAGGAACAGGGTGCCGCCGTCCGCCTGCACGAAGCGGCCGTCGTGGCGCTGGACCGCGCCGGTGAACGCCCCCTTTTCGTAGCCGAACAGCTCCGCCTCCAGGATGGTCTCGGGCAGCGCGGCGCAGTTCACCGGCACGAACGGCGCGGCGGCGCGCGGCGAGTTCTCGTGGATGGCGCGCGCCAGCAGCTCCTTGCCCGTCCCCGACTCACCCAGCAGCAGCACGTTCGCCGTCGACGGCGCCGCCTGCATGACGATCTCCATCGTGCGGCGCCACGGCAGCGACTGGCCGATCAGCGTGCGGCGCTTCTCGGCGGCCAGCTGGGCGCGCAGCGATCGGTTCTCCTGCACCAGCGACCGTTTCTCGATCGCCTTGCCGACGACGCGCACCAGGTGAGCGCGCTTGATCGGCTTGGTGACGAAGTCGTAGGCGCCCTGCTTCATCGCCTCGACCGCGTTCTCGACCGTGCCGTAGGCGGTCATCAGCACCGTCTCGGTCTCGGGCGCCACGCTCTTGCTCGCCCGCAAGAGATCCATCCCCGACATGCCGGGCATCATCAGGTCGGTCAGCAGCACCCAGATCGACTCGCGCCGGATGATGTCCAGTGCCTCGCCGCCCGACCCGGCGGTCAGCACGCGCAGCGACTCGCGTTCCAGGATCTTCTGCAGCGAATCGACGATGGCCGGCTCGTCATCGACGACCAGGACCGTGGGAGTGCCTTGCGGGGACGACGACGTCAGATCCATGCCCATCCCGACTTCAACAGCGATGCCATCTTCGGTGGAATCGCGCAAGTCATTGAATTCATGAGTCCCGATATTACGACAGATTGACCACGGATGCCACTTGGCTGCCAGACTGACAGCCGATGACATTCGAGTCCGTCAAACGTGACAGTTTGTCACGAGGGCGGTGGGGCTGCTGCGGGCGCGGAAGCCCGCGACGGCAACACGATCCGGAACGTGGTCCCCTGCCCGACCTGGCTTTCGACCATGATGCGGCCGCCGTGCCGATCGACGATACCGTGCACGATCGACAGCCCGAGCCCGGAGCCTTCGCCGACGTCCTTGGTCGTGAAGAACGGGTCGAAGATCTTGGGGATGACGTCGGCCGGGATCCCGGGCCCGTCGTCGGCCACTGTGATCTCCACGTCGTCCGCCTGCTTGTGCGCGGCGATCCGGATCGTTCCGCCGCTGTCGCGCGCGCCGACCGCCTGCGCGGCGTTCGAGATCAGGTTCATGAACACCTGATCGATCTGCCCCGGGAACCCGTGCAGGCGCAGCTCGGGATCGATCTGCTTCTCGACGCGCACGTTGCGCAGCCGATGGCGCAGCAGATCCAGCGTGTCGTCGACGCTGCGGGCGAGGACCAGCTCGCGCGGGCGCTGCTCGTCGCCGCGCGAGTAGTTGTGCAGCGCCTGCACGATCGCCTTGCTGCGAGCCGCCCCGCGCTGGACCACCCGCAGCATCTCCTGCGCCTCGCCCGCGGCGCGTGACGCCTCGGCGCCGTCCGGCGAGTCGACCATCGTCTTGATCGCCTCCTCGAGCGGCGCGAGCGTGTTGATGACCGCGTTGACGGGGTTGTTGATCTCGTGGGCGATGCCGGCGACCAGCCGGCCCATCGACGCCAACTTCTCCGAGCGGACCAGGTCGTCCTGCGCGCGCCGCAGCTTCTCCAGCGCGTCGTGCAGCTCGGCGTTGCGCTGCTCCAGCACCTCGGTGCGGCGCCGCACCTCGCGCTCGAGGTCGATGTTCAGCGACTCGGTCGAACGGAGCTTATCGCGCAGCGCGCGACGCATCTCCTCGAACGCGAAGCTGAGCCGCCCGATCTCGTCCGCTTCGCCCGACGGGGGCACCGGCCGGGCCAGCTCGCCGCGCGCCATCTCGTCGGACCGCTCCTCGAGCGCGCGCACCGGGCTGACCATGTCGCGGACGATCAGCAGCACCAGCCCGAGCGCCAGCGCCAGCGCCAGGCCGATCGACGCGAGCATCACCCACAGCGCGTGGCTGGGCGACAGCGCGAACAGCAGCACCAGCCCGGAGGTGAACACCGTGACGCTGGAGAAGAAGAACACCAGCTTGGTGCGCAGGGTGATCGGCGCCCGCACCTCGTCGACGGGCAGGCGGTGGCGCGCCCCCAGCTGGGCGAGCAGCGGGCGCAGCACGTCGCGCAGCAGCAGCGTCTCGTACAGCGCCATCGCCAGCAAGATCAGCGCGCTGGCGCCCAGCACGCGCCCGGCCGTGCCGGCGTCGAAGCCGCACAGCTTCCGCCCGATCAGCGCGACCGCCACGACGGCGAACGCGCACGCGAGCGCCTGGTACCCCGACAGGCGGTAGGGCAGGCCCTGCGCCGCGCGGAACGCCGCGATCGCGTCGGGATCCTGGCGCGCCGGCCCGCGCGCGCCCGGGCTGCGCACCGCGATCTCGAAGTAGCGCTCGATCGCGGCCGTGCGGTGGCGCAGCGACCCGTACCAGATCAGCATCGGGATCAGCAGCGCCGGCACGGTCAGCGCCAGCAGCGTGCCCGATTGCGCCGACGTCATCTCCGTGAACACCGAGATCAGCGCGGCGTTGACGGCGTGGGCGACCGCCAGCAGGGCGACAGCGGTCTGGCAGAGCCAGCGCCGGTAACTGCTGGCGAAGTTGCGGAGGGCGTCGAAGTTGGGGAGCACCAGCCGGCGCGCGCCCCCCAGCCGCCGCTCCCAGAGCGCGGCCCGCGCCCCCGCCGCCCCGCCGGCGTGGAGGAAGGTGATGCAGGCGACGCCGATCGCCGACGGCCAGGCGAGCAGGCCGCGCGCGGCCAGGTGCACGGCGATGTAGACCGCCGCCGCTGACCAGAGCAGCCAGCGGCTGGCCGCAACCTCGAGCGGTGCGCGACGGACGGCCTGCTCGACTGCGGCGATCTCGGGGGCCTCCAGGGCCCGGCCCGCCCGCTTGGCGTTGCGCGCGGCGACGATCGGTCGCACCAGATCTGCGGCGCGCACCCACCCGAGCACCATCAGCGCGCCGACGATCACCTCGACGCGCAGCACGTCGCCCGCGCGGTGCAGGGAGATCGACGCGAGCGCGAGCATGGGGCCGAGCATCAGCATCACCTCGACCGCCGTCAGCGTCGCCTCGACCGCGACCAGACCGCGCACGAAGCGGAACCGTCCGTCGGTGTCGGGCTGGCGAGGCGGATCGACAGGCGCTGCTGTCATCGAAAGACGGATTCTACATGTGGACCCGTAGTTCAGCGCGGGGCGCGGGCACGCTGCGAAGTTCCGGGCTACACTTCTTTCCTCATGTCCTGGGAGATGATGCGGAACTTGGTCCGCGAAGAGTGGCTGATCTTGTCGCTGTTGCTGGCCTGGTCGCTGGCCGGTCTCGCCGTCATCTGCGAGCGGCTTTACGCGCTCTGGAACATCGTCCCGAAGTCGGAGGCGTTCAAGAACCGCGTGATCGACGCGCTGGAACGCGGCGACATCGCCAAGGCGACGGCGCTGTGCGAGATGTCGCAGGTCCCGATCGCCGACGTGTTCGAACGCGGGCTGGCCGTCTACGGCCGTACGCCCGAGAAGACCACCGAGGCGGTGACGTCGCAGCGCAACGCGACGGTGCTGTCGCTGAAGCGCTATCTGTGGGCGCTCGGCACCGTCGGATCGTCGGCGCCGTTCGTCGGCTTGTTCGGCACCGTCGTCGGCATCCTGAAGGCGTTCCAATCGATGTCGGTCGCCGGCACGGGCGGCTTCAAGGTCGTGTCGCAGGGTATCGCGGCCGCGCTGGTGGCCACCGCGGCGGGCCTGCTGGTCGCGATCTACGCGGTCATCGCCTACAACTACTTCGTGGCGCGCATCGGCGTCATCGCGATGCACTACCGGCTGTTCGCCGAGGAGTTCCTGACCGCCCTCGGGCAGGGCGTGAAGCGCAAACCGGCCGTGGTCGCGGTCGCTGCGGGCGCTGAACCTGCAACCACCCCGGAGGCTTGAGGGCGGCCGTGGGAGCGAACGTCCAGCTCGAAGACGCGACGGCGACCAGCGACGACGGCGAGGTCGCGGCCGACAACGTCGTCGCGGAGATCAACATCACCCCGCTGACCGACGTCTTCCTCGTTCTGCTGATCATCTTCATGGTGACGTCGACCGCGCTGGTCGAATCCGAGGTCGCGTCGCGCGCCGGGATGAAGGTCGTGCTTCCCAAGGCGAACGCTGCCGGCCCTGTGTCGCAGCGCCGCAGCGATCCCGTCCTGACCGTCACGCGCAGCAACGAGCTCTACCTCGGATCGCGCAAGCTCGATGCTTCAAATCTGGAAGCCGAAATTCGCAAGGCGCTGACCGAGGTCGGCTCGGAGACGCTGCTGATCAGAGGCGACAAGAACGTCTTGCTCGGCTCGGCGGTCGACATCATGTCGGTCGCCAAGCGCGCTGGCGCGGCGAAGATCGCCATCCTGACCGCGCCCAATAAGTAGTTCGCGCGCATCTGCCACAATGTGAGGCAGGCCGCCACACGGGGCGACCGCGTGATCGCAATAACGCCCCACTCTGGCCACCCCAGCCACGGTCGCGCTTGTTCTAATATACTGAAATTACTACTTAATTAATAACCGGACGACGCAAATGGGATGGCATAACCGCTGCATTCGTCGCGACCCGCGATTGGCCACTTCGGTCAGCCGCGTCAACCCAAAATCAGGAGTCACCCATGACGCTCGTTCGCTCGATCTTCCTCGCTCTCGCCGTGATGCTCCCGACCGCCTGGACGGTTGCCCGCGCTGCTGACGCCCCCGCTGGCGAGGCCGGTGGCGATGCCAAGAAGGAGAAGAAGGCCAAGAAGGGCAAGAAGGCCGAGGGTGGTGAGGAGAAGAAGGCGGACGACAAGGCCGCCAAGTAATTCGGCTTGCCGTGACGGGGCCCTTCGGGGTCTCGCCGCAGCAACAAAGACCCCGGTTCACGAGAGCGAGCCGGGGTTTTTTTTATGTCCCGGCGTCGTCGCTAAAGCGGAGGCCGACGATCCGGGCTTGTCGGCCGTGCGCGTGAGCGGAAGGTTGGGTCGCCTGGCGGATCAGCCGGTCGGCAGATTCGCCAGGGCGGCGGTGACGACCTTGCCACCGGCGGCGGCGATATAGTCGTTCGCGGCGACGCTGTCCGGGATGCCGAGGGCGGCGCCCAGCGTGCGGGCGGCCGAAGTCTGGGTCGTGGTCGAGTCGACGTCGCCGCCGCTGGCCATCGCCGCCCCCGTGGTGGAGTTGATGCCGGCCGCCACGTAGGTCCCCTTGCTGTCGGTGGTCACGCCCCCGATGACGCTCGACTTCACGTTCTTGCCGATGATCACCATGACGTTGTGGTTGCCGAAGTGGTCGCGGCCGCTGGGCGTGCCCGAGCCGGGCGCGGGCAGCTTCGAGATGTTGTTCAGGTTGCGCCCGAACACGTTCATGGTCGCGAACGTCACCCGGTCGGTCAGCGGCGTGCCGCTGGCGTCCTTGGTGTTGCCCAGCGCGGTCATGATCTGCTGGATCCCCTGGATCCCGCTGACGTGCTGGTCGGCCTCCGCCTGCAGGCTGTTGTCGGTGTGGTTGTCGCCGCCGAACGAGATGTGGACGGTGACGACCGGCGTGACGTTGGCGGCGATCAGCGCCGCTGCCGCCTGCGCCTGGCCGGCGACGTTGTCGTTCTGGATCATGTTCAGCGTGTCGGCGAGCGTGTCGGCCAGCTCTCGCACCTGCGTCTGCCCGAGCGCCAGCTTGTCGAGGAAGTCCTTCTGGACCGGGTTGGCGGTCTGCTTGGCCAGATCGTTGAGCATGCTGAGCGACTGGTCGCGCAGATCGCGCAGCGCCCCCTTGGCGGTCAGCGCGTCGCCGCGCGCGCCGGTCAGCAGCTGCTTGAGCTGCGTCGGTGAGATCGACGGCAGCATCCGGCCGCCGAAGCTGACCAGCTCGCTGGCGTTGCCGCGCGCGCCGAGCGCGATGGGCGCCGCCTGAACGGTGCCGAAGCACGCGGACAGGTGCTTGGCGTACGCAGAGACGATCATCTCGCCGCCCGTGGTGTCGCCGAGCAGCTTCATCACCTTCGGCTGGTCGCCGTGGACGGTGGTGCCGGTCCGGTAATGGAAGAACGACGTCCGCGCCAGCACCGCCGAGCTGAGCTGGCCGGTGTTGGCGGCGGTGGAGTTCGCCACCGACGGATCCGCCCACGGCAACGCGGCGCCGTAGCTCTGGCCGCCGATGGTCAGCGTCGTCTTCTCGACCTCGGGATCGGCTGGATGGACGATGCCGGTCGCCTCGTAGGTGCCGGGGCAGTTGCAGTTGATCGGATCGCCGTTGCTGGACGTGCTGACGATCAGGTACTGGAGGTTGGTCCGCGCGTTGATCGCGCACTGCAGATCCTGCGCGGTCGCCCGGCGCGGGTTCAGCAGGTACCAGGCGGGCAGCCCGGTCGCCAGCGCCCGCAGGCCGAGCGTTCCCGTACCGAACAGGCCGGCGAGGAGACCATCACGTCGCGTAATCTTCTTCATGGCGGTTCTCCTTAAAGCCCGATGCCGACGGCGGTTGGGGACTCGCAGGCGAGGATGAACGTCGAGCGCAGCGCGTTGGTGGCGCTGGTCATCGTGGTGCGGCCGCCGGTTCCGGAGGAGGCCGTCATCCGCGCGCCGTCGTAGTGCGCCTGCAGGATCTGGATCGCCTGGTCGTGGGCGGGGTTGCCGGGCGGATAGCCCATCAACGTCTCGACCATGTTCTTGATCGCCCCGGGGACGTCGCTCATCGAGTAGACGCCGCCGCCGGCGGTCGGGTCGACGACCTGAGCGGCGACGTTCGAGCAGAGCAGCTCGCTGGCCGAGCGGTAGAACAGCGTCGGATCCGAAGGGGTGACCGGGATCTGGGAGCCGCGGCTGAAGGCGTCGGCCGCCACGCTCTGGGCGATGGTCGCCGTCGTCGTCTGCGCCGAGCTGGGCCGCGGCACCGCCTGCGCGCACAGGTCAGGCTTGCCGAGCCGGTTCGACAGCGCCGCGCAGAAGTGATCGCGCCGCGAGATGCTGACCGGCACCGAGTTCGCGCTCGTATAGGTGCCGGTCGCGACCGCGCCCGTCACCAGGGGCGACGCGAAGAACTCCTTGATCAGCGCGGCGAAGTTATATTGGAACGGCGTGCTGTTCTCGAACGCGGAGGCGACCCGCCGGAATTCGGCGTCGCTCTCGCTGCACGGGGCCGAGTTGGCCCAGTAGCAGAGGTCCTGCGCGATCGCGATGGAGAACCGGTGCAGCCCCGCGCCGTCGGTCACCTGCGCGAGCAGCGGACCGAGCGCGGTCATGTCGGGCCCCATCGAGTTGACGTCGGCGAACGCGAAGCCGCCGCCCGTCGTCGACGGCCGCGGGTTGGCGACGCCGCCCATGAAGTTGCCGCGCGTCGGGAAGTCGTTGCGGTCGTTGTAGTCCAGCTGCGTCCCCCAGAACATGCGCATCGGATCCAGGCTCTTGTGGCAGCCGACGCACTCGGTCCCGGCGACGGCGTGCGTGGCGTCCAGGCCGTCCTGGCTGAGCGGCACGATCGTCGCGTCGCTGGTGAACGACTGGCCCAGCGCCGCCAGCAGCGTCTGGTTGACGGTGACGCGGTGCTGGTTGCTGTCGTTGGTGTTCCAGAGCGCGAGGAACGCCGGCGTCGTGTAGAAGCCGATGCGCGGCAGCGACAGCGTCAGCTCGGTGGCGCTGCGCAGCGCGGGCAGATCGTAGGGACGGATCACCGGCGTCCGGTCGGTGGCGGCCGCCTTGCGGTTGATGGTCACCCACTGCCAGTCGGTCAGGTCGGTGGGGTCGAAGTACGGCTTCGAGGCGTGCTCGTAACACATCACGCCGGTGCCGCTGAACGGATAGCGCGGCGTGAAACCGAGCAGGCGCTGGAACAGCAGCGAGGTGCCGTTGAACGTGCCGGTGGGGGCGCCGGTGCCGCCCGCGCAGGTCGGGAACGACCCGCCGCCCACCATCGATCGTCCGGAGGCCGGCGCCTCGTCGCTGAACGCCATGTTCTGCAGCGCCGCTTCGAGCGCGATCGGGTTGCCGCTGTAATCGACGGTCCAGGCGGGCTGCGCGTTCGTGTTTCCGAACGGCGCGTCGGCCGGCATCTCGACCTGGATGTAGAGGCTCTTGAGCGCGGTCGTCATCACGAAGCGGTTGGTCGTCAGCGTCTCGGTGAACGAGTGGTTCTCCTTGACCAGCTGCCAGGCGGTCTTCGCGAACATGTCCTGGAGGTTCTGCACCAGGCGCGGGAACGCGTCGTCGCCGACGGCGCTGGTCCCGAACGGACCGAAGTCGAAGCCGCCGTTCTGCAGCAACTGCAGCTTGAAGTCCTCCGTCGGCGTGAAGCCGGTCTGCTGGAAGGCGTTGCGCAGGAAGCCGATCATCTTCCCTTCGAACATGTCCTTGTACGGATCGGTCGTCTGCCACGTCGACACCAGCATCTGCAGGCCAGCGGCGCCGTTGGCGGTCACCAGCGCGACGTCCTCGTCGGTGGGGGGCATGCCGGTCAGCAGGTTCTTCACCTTGCGGACGGCGACGTACGCGACGTCGGCCGGGATCGGCGTGGGCGGCACGGTGACGTCGCCGGGCGTGACGCTGCCGCCGCCGAGACCGCCATTGCCGCCGCCGCCCGTCGGAGAGTGGTGACTGATGTTGCCGTTGCAGGCGCCGAGCGAGAGCGCCCCGGCAAACAGCACGGCGAGCGCGCCGCGAGTGCGATTAGTCAACATTGTTCCCTCCTCGGGTCGACGCGAACGAACTGGGGGAGATCGCGTGGTCAGGCCCGGAAAAATATGGACCCGTCCGTAGACACAGTAGCGACCGAAATCATGAGCAGGTCACCATTTAATGCAAGAACCTAAACGAATTGTGCGTGTGGTCACCGGTCGCACCCGAGACGAACGAATTGTTGCGCAACAAGTGGAGCAGTAGACTGCGGCGCATGAGCGTGACGCTGTTGGTTCTGGCCACCATCTTGAGTGGGGAGGGGACGGCCGCGAAGCCGGCGGCGGCCGCGAAGCCGGCGGCGGCGACCGGAGGCGGCAAGCTGGCGCCAGAGGTCGCGAAGGAGATGACCGAGTCGATCGTGGCGGTCAACAAGGCGCTCGGCCTCGAGAGCTGGCCGCTGCACGGGGCCACCCCGTGCGTCGATCGCGGCGGTCAGGGGATCACCGCGAAGAGCGTCACCCCCGAGGACACCCGGAAGTGCGCGAGCGCGGCGCTCGAGAAAAACTTCCCGGGGCTCGGCAAGTCGTACGTGCTCGCGATCCCGATGGTGTCGCTCGGCCCGATGACGGTGATCGCGCTCGGCATCGGCGACAGCGACGGCTGGGGCGCCTACTCGTGCGATCCGGAGCGGAAGTGCAATCCGGTCAAGGTCGGAGCGCCGTCGAAGTGGGGCAAGCGGGTCGCGGAGCGAAAGGCCAAGGCGTGCAGCGAGGCGACAACGCTCTGGTTCCCGGCCGATCAGAAGGCCTGCGGCGCGGCCCCGGCGCCGGCCGCCGCGAAGTAGACGTCGCGACCAACGCGCCGGAAGACCATGGACGCCAAGTCGCGACGCACG
>DATBHU010000491.1:0-13638 GCA_036557265.1 Polyangia bacterium | reverse complement strand
CGTTAGCGCCGGGCGATTTTCTCCACAGGCGCGGCGTCGAAAAAATCTTGCCACCGACGGCCGCTGGTATAGTCGCGCCGGCGTGAGCGGCTACACGACACAGGACGTGGCGCGCATGATCGGGGTGAGCGCGGGCCGCCTGCGCGCCTACCTGCGCGCCGGCGTGCTGTCGCCCGAGAAGGGGACGCGCGGCGAGCTGCGCTTCTCGTTCCAGGATCTGCTGCTGCTGCGCAAGGCGGAGGGGCTGGTCAGCCAGCGGATCTCGCCCCACCGCGTGCGCCGCGCGCTGAAGAAGCTGCGCGAGCGGCTGAGCGACGCGCAGCCGCTGACCGGCGTGTCGCTGGGAACCGACGGACCGCAGGTGGTGGTTCACGAACGGGGTGCGCGCTGGCAGGTCGAGTCGGGCCAGGTGCTGCTGGCGTTCGACAGGCCGGCGGACGCGGACGGCGAGGTGCCGCTGGTGGCGCTGCCGACCAAGGCGGCGGGCGAGCCGGCGGCGGGCGCAGCCGGAAACGTCGTCCCGCCGACGGTGGAGGAGATCTACGAGCTGGCCTGCGATCTCGACGAGGCGGATCCAGAGCGCGCCGAATCCAGCTACCGCCAGGTGATCGCGCAGGCACCCCACCACGCCGACGCCCACATCAACCTGGGACGGATCCTGCACGAGCGCGGCGACCTCGCGGGCGCCGAGGAGCACTACCGGTGCGCGCTGGTGATCCGCCCCAACGATCCGACCGCCAGCTTCAACCTCGGCGTCTCGCTGGAGGACGGCGGTCATCACGCCGACGCGCTCGAGGCCTATCGGGGCGCCATCGCCGCCGACGAACGCAACGCCGACGCGCACTACAACGCCGCCCGCCTCTACGACATGCTGGGCGACTACGCGGCGGCGCTGCGGCACCTGCGCATCTGCCGCGACCTCGCCCGCAAGCAGCGCTGACGGCGCGCGGCCGCTTGCCCCGGTCAGGCTCGAGCGTTACCTTGTGCAAACGCCGGTGAGCCTCCCCGAGCTTTCATGCCGATCGATCCTCGTCGTCGACGACGATCCCGACGTGCGGGACGCCGTCGCGAGCATCCTGGTCGACGAGGGCTACGGCGTCACCGGGGTGAGCAGCGGGCGCGAGGCGCTGCGGCACCTCCAGCAGCACATGCGCCCCAGCCTGATTCTGCTGGACATGATGATGCCCGAGATGGACGGCTGGCTGCTGCGACAGGAGCTGAAGAAGTCGCCCGAGCTCGCGTCGATCCCGATCGTGATCCTGTCCGGCCACGGCGACGTGCGCGACGCCGCGCTGGCGCTGGGCGCCGTCGACTACCTTCGCAAGCCGTTGCGCATCGACAGCCTGCTCGAGATCGCCGAGCGCTACTGCCGCCCCGTCTTCCTGAATTAGAGGATAGACTCGTCCGCCTGGATGCGGAACCGTCGCTGGGCCTTGGTCCTGCTTGCCGGGGTCTTGGCGTCCGCGCGCGCGGCGCGCGCGGACATCGACGTCGACGTGACCGAGGAGATCCGCGCTCTCCCCCAGCCGCCCCTGCCCCACCCGCGCTGGTTCACGCTGCAGACGCCCCACTTCGAGCTGCACTTCTATCCGGAGGAGCGGGAGTTCGCGGAGAAGACGGCCCTGGTCGCCGAGCGGGCCTACCGGCTGATCACCCGCTACCTCAACTGGGAGCCGAGCGGGCGCGTCAGCGTGCTGCTCGAGGACCAGACCGACGGCGCGAACGGCGGCGCCACCTCGGTGCCATACAACTTCATCTACGCCTTCGGCGCCCCGCCCGACGGGATGGACGAGCTGTCGGACTTCGATGACTTCGTCAAGCTGCTGATCACCCACGAGTTCACGCACGTCGTCCACCTGGACACGATCCTCTCCTGGTGTCCGCGCTTCGTCGATTCGGTCCTGGGAAAGATCTACGCGCCCAACCTGTCGCAGCCGACCTGGTTCATCGAGGGGCTGGCGGTGCTGATGGAGACGCGGCAGACGACCGCGGGCCGGCTGCGCAGCAGCTTCTACGACATGCACCTGCGCGTCCCGTTCCTCGAAGGGAGCAGGCTCGGCCTCGACAAGGTGACGGTCGGTTACGGGCCGCTCGTCTATCCGGGCGGCACCGTGCCCTACCTCTACGGGTCCAGCATGCTGCGCTACATCGAGGACCGCTACGGGCCGGAGAAGATCCGCGAGATCTCCCACCGCTACGCCGACGAATGCATCGCGGGCGGCATCAACCGCGTCGCCTCTCAGGCGATCGGCCGTCCCTACACGGGCGCCTTCGGGACCGACGTCTGGCGCGAATGGAACCGCTCGATGGCCCACCGCTACGCCCTGCAAAAGGAGGAGGTCGAGCGGCGCGGGCTGACCACCGCGCGGCGGCTGACCTTCGACGCGCCGGCCCCGCGCGGCACCGGCCCCCGGCCGGTCTTCTTCCGCGACGGCACGCTGGTCTACCAGCGCGAGAGCAACGAGGAGGTGCCGGCCTACGTGCGGCTCAACATCAACACCGGCGAGAAGGAGTCGCTGGCGACCGCGCACGGGGGGGGCCCGGCCGCGCCGACGCCGGACGGGCGCGGGCTGGTGATCCAGCGGCTCTCCTACCTGCCGCTCGGGTGGCGCATCGGCGGCAGCGCGTACACGAGCTGGAACGACATCTTCTACGTCGACCTGGCGGGCGGGTCGGTCCGGCCGATCACGCGCGGCTACCGCGCGCACGAGCCGGACGTGTCGCCCGACGGAACGCAGGTGGTCTGCGCGCTCGCCGACGAGAGCGCCCGCCAGCTCGCCCTGGTGCCGATCCAGGGGGGCAAGCCGCGCGTGCTGGCCGCGGAGGTGCCGGGCCTGGTCTACACGCCGACGTTCTCGCCGGACGGGCGGCTGATCGCCTACTCGCGGATGAAGCCCGGCGGCTTCCGCGACATCCACCTCTACGACATCGCCGCCGGGACCGATCGCGCGCTGACCGTCGATCGCGCGATGGACGTGGACCCGCGCTTCACGCCCGACGGGCGCTGGCTGCTCTGGTCGTCGGACCGCAGCGGGATCTACGACGTCTACGCCTACGAGATGGCGACGGCGCAGCTGTACCAGGTGACCAACGTGCTGTCGGGCGCCTTCCAGCCCGCGGTCTCGATGGACGGCAGCCAGCTGGTCTACACCGGGTTCACCAGCGACGGCTTCGACCTGTACGCGATGACGTTCGACCCCAAGTCGTTCCGGCTCGCGCAGCCGTTCGGCAACGCGCGCCCCGACAGCCCGGCCCGCCTCGACGGCGACAGCGATTCGCCCGACTCGGTGGTGGGCGAGGCGGGCCCGCCCCTCATCACGCGCACGACCACCTACAAGCCGTGGAAGTACATGTACCCGCGCCAGTGGAACATCAGCTTCTTCTCCGAAGCGCTGGGCCTGGGCGGCGCCGGGCAGGTGACCACCAGCATCAGCGACCCGGTCGGCAACCACGTCGTCGACGCGAACCTGCTGGTGCCGTTCGAGGGCGATCCCTCGTTCGCGGTCAACTATTCGTACCGGCGCCTGTTCCCGCAGTTCGACCTCAACTTCCGGCGGACCGCCCAGCGCCTGTCGGGGCTGATCATCGACGGGGTCAACACGCCGTACCGGCAGCACGTCCTGGGCGGCACCGCGTCGGCGCGCATGTTCTATCTGCAGACGCCGGCGGCCTACGGCGAGATCTCCGTCGGCTACGACTACAACGCCTACGGCCCCGCCGATCCGCTGCCCATCACCGATCCGACCAACGGCATCGTGATTCCGCCCGAGCGCGGCCCGGACGCGAACGTCCTGCTCGGCTGGTACTACTACAGCCTTCACAGCTGGCGCTATTCGATCAGCGCGCAGGAGGGGCGGCTGGTCCGGCTCAACCTGCGCTTCGCCGATCCGGCGCTGGGGGGCCGCTTCCGCACCACCGAG
This sequence comes from Polyangia bacterium, assembly GCA_036557265.1. Classification (GTDB taxonomy): domain Bacteria; phylum Myxococcota_A; class Polyangia; order Fen-1088; family Fen-1088; genus JADGRB01. Next base: position 9,718 of record DATBHU010000491.1, on the reverse strand, counting down.
ATCTCCGCCTCCTGGCAGGAGTACGTGACGATGCCGTGGGCGCGCCTGCACGTGCTGGCGCTGATCTGGAGCGGCGGCATCGGCATCGGCGACAAGCGCGACTTCTTCGCGCTGGGCGGGTTCGCCGACCAGGACATCCTGCGATCCGTGTTCCTGAACCGGGCCCAGTGCTGCACCTTCCTGCGCGGCTATCCGACCAACAGCTTCGTCGGCGACGCGTACCAGTTCGCGTCGGCGGAGTACCGCGCGCCGCTGCTGCGGATCGAGCGCGGGTACCAGACGTTTCCCGCGTACGTGCGGCAGCTGTGGGGCGCGCTCTTCGTCGACGCCGGCAACGCCTATCAGGGGCGCTTCCAGGCCTCGGAGTTGAAGACGGACGTCGGCGCGGAGGCCAACCTCGGCCTCAACCTCTTCTACTACCTGGAGAGCCAGCTCAAGATCGGCTACGCGCACGGCTTCAACGAGCAGGGCGGCAACCAGTGGTACCTGAAGGCCGCGGGATCGTTCTGAGTCAGCCGCGGATCGATCTCGGCGCCCGAGTTTTGGTACTGTCGGCAGCGTGAACGGGACGCTGGCCGGACTGCTGCTCGGGCTCGCCATGGGCGCGCGCCACGCGCTCGATCCGGATCACCTGGCGGCGGTGTCCGTGCTGGCGGCGGACGCGCCGGGCGCGCGGCGCGGCGCGCTGCTGGGCGCGCTCTGGGGGCTCGGCCACGCGGCGGCGCTGCTCGGCGCCGGCGTCGTGCTGGCGGCCCTGGCGGCGCAGCTGCCGCCGGCCCTGTGCGACGGCTTCGAGCTGGCCGTCGCCGCCATGCTGATCCTGCTCGGCGCGCGCGCCGTCGGGCGGGCCCTGCGCGACGGCGCCGCCGGTCCGCCGCGGCGTCACGCGCACGCCGGCGTCGCTCACGATCACGCGGGTCCTCACGCGCACGTTCACGTCGCGCGCCGGACGTTCGCGCTGCGGCCGCTCGCCATCGGCGTCGTGCACGGCCTGGCCGGCACCGGCGCGCTGACCGCGCTCGTGCTGGCGCGGCTGCCCTCGCCGCAGCTGCGCTTCACGTACATGGCGCTGTTCAGCGTCGGATCGACGGCCGGCATGTGCGCGCTGTCGGGCCTGGCCGGCTGGCCGCTGGCCCGCATCGCCCGCCACCCGCGCGCCCAGCGGTGGCTGCTCGGAACGGTGGGCGCCGCGTCGGCGGCGCTGGGCCTGCTCTGGGGCTGGCCCGCCGCCGGCCGGCTGTTCTAGTCCGGTAGCCGCCGCGCTGCGCGCGGGGCGGCTAGACCGCGCTCTCGCGCTTGAACTCTTCGCCGAACAGCTCCTGGATCACCGTCGCCGCCTCGGCCTTGCCGCCCGTGACGTAGGGGGCGACCGCCGCCGCGAACTCCGCCGCGGTCTGGTAGCGCAGCCCCGGGTCCACACACAGGGCGCGCGTCACCAGCGTCGCCGACGCGCGCGGCAGCTCCGACAGCAGCTTCAGCTGCTCGGTCTTCGGCCCCGTCGCCGCCCGCATCAACTGGTCGAACGTGCTCTGCCCGGGATACAGCTGCTCGCCCGTGAGCCCGTAATACAGCACGAGGCCGAGCGAGAACAGGTCGGCGCGCGCGTCCACCGCCTGCCCGCGCGCCTGCTCCGGCGACATGAACGAGACGTTCCCCTTCACGACACCGACGTCCGTCTTCGAGACCCGCCCCTCCCCTTTCACGATGCCGAAGTCGAACAGCTTGACCTCGCCCCGCGCGGTCACCATCACGTTGCCCGGTGAGATGTCCCGGTGGACGAGCCCGATCGGATTGCCCGCGGCGTCGGTCCGGTTGTGCGCGTAGGCGAGCGCCTCCAGCGTCTCGTGGACGACGTACAACATCAACCGCTCGCTGAGCGGCTTTCCGTACCGGTCCTGGTGCCGCTGCAGGAGCTTTCCGAGATCGCGGCCGATGATGTACTCCTGCGCGAGGAAGTACTCGTCGCCGACCTTGCCGAAGTCGAACACGGGCACGATGTTCGAGTGCACCAGCGTCGAACCGAGCTTGGCCTCGTCGATGAACTGCTCGACCGCCGAGCGGTTGCGCGCCACCTCCGGGCGGAGCCGCTTGACGACGTAGACGCGCCGGAAGCCCTCCGCGCCGTGCAGCACCGCCGTGTACAGCTCCGCCATCCCGCCCTCTCCCAGCCGCTCCAGCAGGCGGTAGCGTCCGAACGTGCTCGCGCCGGTCATGACGCGCGCGCGATCGGGGTAGGTGTCGGCCGCGGCCAGCTCCGCGGCGCGCCCGTCGATGCCGGAGCTCCAGGCGGGCATCGCGCCGACCGGACTGTCCTTGGCCATCTCCGTCGGGCGATGGCCCATCTCCTCGGGGGCCTCGTACGGCTGCGTGCCGCGGCGCTTGCGGTCGTCGCGGGCGGCGTCGATGGACTGAATCCGCGGCGAGCCGAACACCTGCAAGGTCTGGCTGGCGGCCGGCTGGCGCGCCTCGGCCGCGCCCGCGCGCCGGCGCAAGAAGAACGACGCCAGCACGAGAACCACCGCCACCGCTCCGAGCAGCGCGGGCACCAACGGGGTGGCCGGCGGAACCGCGGTCGGGTGCAACACCCACAGCCACAGCTTCGGCCCGATCGCCGCGGACAGCGCCGGCCAGGTCGTCTCCGCGTCGCGCGCCCGCCCCTCCGCCTCCTTGCCGACCAGCCGCGACAGCGCCGATTGCTGGCTGGCCGTCCCCGCCACCGAGAGCGCGCGCTGGCCGTCCGACAGCATGGTGGGCGCGCCGGTCGCCTTCTGCAGGTCCTGCGCGTCCAGCGGCATCGTCAGCAGCAAGAAGGTCGGCTCACCCCGCCGGTCGCTCACCGGCACCACCGCCGCCACCAGCGCCATGTCGCCCAGCAGCACGCCAGACGCGACCCCGGCGGTCTGCGCGCGCCCGAGCATCGCGGCGTCAGGCAACGGCATCCGCTTGTCGCCCCGTTCCCGGCGCGCGGCCAGCGTCCGCCCCGAGGTGACCAGCGCCGTCCCGCGCGCCCGGAACGGCGCCCACCACTCCTCGCTGTCGAACAGGTCCAGGATGGTCGCCGCGTCGACCCCGTCGGCGAGCGCCGCCTTGAGCTGGGGGATCCCGGCCGCCGCCTTGGTCTCCAGCTCCAGCCCGCGCTCCAGCCCCTCGAGCGCCTTGTGCGTGGCATCGAGCACGCCCGCGGCCTCGGCCTCGCTCCGCTGCACGGCCGCCGCCGTCGCGGCCACCTGAAGCCGGTGGGCCACGACCGCGCCGCCCGCCGCGGCCAGCCCGGCGACCAGGCAGATCAGAGACGCGGTCTTGCCTGCGGGCGTCATGCTGATGGGTCGATGCAGAGGCCGCTCATCCGTTACAACTTTATTCTTTATACGAGCCGTAAGGCTGCCCCAGTTTGTTCGTGTGCGCCTTGGAGGGCTCGATATCTAGCGTGAAATTGGCCTGGCCGCCGCCCGACGCGACCTCGACCTTCTGTTGCGCCGGCTTGGCGTTGGGGCTCCAGGCGACGACCTTGCGGGCGCCGACCGGGACATTCTCGATCCGGTAGCTGCCGTCCGACCCGACCTTGGCGTAGAGGGGCCCGGGCACCACCAGGATGCTCGCGTTCATCTTCGAGTGGATGTTGCAGTAGACCTCGACCACGCCCGGCGTCGTCAGCACGACCGACCGGGGCGTGTCGCCCGAGCGATAGCTGCCGAGGTCGAAGCTGTTGCGCCCGGAGGTCGAGAACACGTTGTGAAAGACCGGGTCGAGGTTGGGGAAAAGCACGCTGGTCCCGCGCTGCACGACCGCGGTCTGCGGCCAGAACTGCTTGTCCTTCTGCTTGATCTCCAGGGTGTGTCCGCGCGCCGACCCCTTGGCCATGTCGATGTAGACGTAGGCGTCCTTGAGCGATCCGCCCCGCCCCTCGACGCGCCCGGAGACCGTCCCGTAGCGCTCACCGGCGCCCTTCGCCGACGCGGTGGCCGTCGACGCGGAGGCCGGCGGCGGCGCGGCGGTCGTCGACCCGGTGGGCGGTGTGACCGGCGGCGGCAGCGCCGTGGGGGAGGACAGCTGCCCTCCCGACTGCAGCAGCTTCAGCAGCATGTCGTAGCGCTGCTGCTCGACCTGCATCATCTGGATGATGAGCGCCCGTTGCTCGGCGACCTCGCGTTGCAACTTGACGAAATCAGCGGCCGTGGGCGGAGGTGGTTCCGCCGCCATCGCCGCCATCGGCGCGCACGCGACGACCATCGCCATCCCGAAACGTACGCACTTCGGAAAGTTCCCCGCGCGTTTCATGTGCACCTCAGTAGAGCAGGAGCAACGAGCTCGTGAAGACGTCGTTCGCTATCTGCGGAATGCGACCGTACTCCCCGTTGTGAAGATACTCCGCCTTTAGCACGATATGCTCGTTGATGACCGCCCGGACGCCGCCCGTGGCCCGCCAGGACTTCGTGATGTAGAGGCGATCCGAGCCGGTATTGGTCGCGCTGTCGGGATTGCCCAGCCAGACCAGCGCGTCGCGCAGGTCGCCGCGCCCGTAGACGCCGACGATCGGCGTCACCATCCAGTCGAGCTCGAGGTAGCCGCCGTTCTTGAGATCGAGGCCGTACGGACGATTGAGGGGATCGTAGATCCGGTTGGGGTCCTCGCCGTCGCCGTGGCCGCGCAGGTACTGGGCCTTGATGTCGACCGGGCCGATGTGGCCGAGCAGATCGACGCCCCAGAACCAGAGCTTCCCCAGGCTGTCGAGCGCGTGGTCCTGGGAGCCGTACTCGCCGGAGGCGCCGATCTCGACGTCCAGCCCGGGCACCGGCTTGACCGACAGGCGGCCGCTCCCGGTCTTGCCCGCGTTGCTGTCGACCTCGTCGTAGAAGTGGAACTGCTCCGTGCCCGACGAGCCGTTGGTCAGCGCGGCCGCGACGACCACGCGATCGTCGAGGAACTTGCTGCGCACCTTGAGCCCGATCGGCGTGCCGGTCGTGTAACGGGCGATCAGCGACGGCGTGATGCCGAAGCGCTGGTTCGCCTTGCGCTCGCGGTATTCGATGCCGATGACGGAGTCGAACTTGCCGACGAAGATCGACGTCTTCCCCGACTGGAACGGCAGCCACTCCAGCTGGGCCAGGTCGACCTCGATGAAGTCGCCGATGCTGAAGTCGTGCCCGCTGCGCGGGATGAAGTTCACGCTGGCGGTCGCGAGCGCGCTCGACGACAGCGCCGCGTTCATCGTCAGGTTGACCTCGTTGATGATGAAGCCGGGCGCGCCGTTCGAGTTCACGCTGTCGAAGCGATCGATGCCGGCGAAGGTGCCCAGGTCCGCCGCCTCGCCGCGCGAGTTCACCGCGGTCGACAGGATGTCGCCCAGGAACACCCAGCCGTAGCGGTTCATGTACTCCGGGTACGCGCGCGCGCTGGCGGGGCCGGAGTCCTGAACGATGCCGACGCCGCCGTTGCCGGTCGTGGCGAAGAAGCCCGCGTCGACGTAGCCGGCGATGCTGACGATGGGCCGACGCGCCGTCGCGATCTGGCGCGTCTGCTCCAGGCGCTGCTCCAGGTCCTGCATCCGCTCGCGCAGGTCGGCGATCTCCGCCTGCAGGTCGCCCGTCGTCGCGGGCGCGGCCGCCTCGGCGTCGTCGGTCGTCGCGGGTTCACCGGCCGGCACCGGCTCCGGCTCCGGCGGGAAAGGCAACGGCGGCGGGATGGGCAGCGGCGGCAGCTGCGGCAGCTGCACCTGCGCGCGCGCGGCGAGCGGCGCCAGCATCGCGAACAGCAGCGTGACTCCCCGGACGCGCGCGCGCATCACTGCGAGCCACCACCGTCGGAGGCGCAGACGGTCGTCGCGCCGACGTCGGGCGCGGCGCCCCCGTCGAAAGCCCCCGACGGCGCGATCGGCGCGCTGGTCAGGGTCTTCAGAAATTCGACCAGGTCGGAGACGTCGCCGTCCGTCAGCCCGAGCGGCTTGATCTGCGCGGCGCGCCCGGTCGGCCGCCCGGTCGGCGCACAAAGGTTGATGCCGTCGGGCACGCCGGAGTCAGGCACCTCGGGGGGAAACGGATTCGTGCCGCTGGCCGTCCCGCCCGCGTTGTAGTGCCAGATGACGTCTTCCAGCGTCGCGTAGTAACCGTCGTGCATGTACGGCGCCGTGACCGCGACGTCGCGCAGGCTGGCCGTCCGCCAGGCGCCCTTGAAGCTCGGATCCCTCTGGTCGCAGTACTGGTCGAACGGCTTCTGCAGATCGCTCCACTGCGAATTGCGCATGAAGCTGGTGGTCGCGTACGGGCTCGCGTCGACCCGCGCGGCACCGGTCTCGACCAGCTTCTTAAATCCGCCCCAGGCACCCGACGGCAGGCAAGTGGCGGCCTCGGCGCCCGGCGTGCAGTCGCAGCGCGCCGATCCCGTCGGGCAGTCGTCGACGGTCGGCACGTGATCGCCGGTCTGCGGGACGCCGATGTTGTGGAAGTCCCCGTCGGAGAACAGATACCCGTTGTGGCAGTCGATGCACGACGCCTTGCCGACGAACAGGCGCAGGCCCCGCTTCGCGGCCGGCGAGATCGCAGTCGAGCCCGGGCCTTCGCTGACGAAACGGTCGAAGGCGGAGCCGCCGCCCAGCAGGGTCCGTTCGTAGGCCTCGATCGCCTTGCCGAAGTTCACCTGCGTGCGCGTCACCAGCTTCCTGTTGTCCAGGCTCATGCACAACCAGGCGTCGTTGAGGGCGACGTTGAAGCTGTCGGGGCGGGCGTGGCGGGGGATGTCGTTGCCCGTGTACTGGCTGGGGATCAGGGGATCGCCCGCCCGGAAGATCGCGTTGTACGGCTCGAGATAGCGGGGGTCCTGCAGGATCACCCAGAAGGTGTTGGCGCGATCGCCGTTCATCGAGAAGCTGCTCTCGTTGACCTGGGCGGCCTGCGCCCACAGCGTCTCGGTGCGGCCGTTCCAGTACAGCTTGGACGGCCCGCCCGCGAAGACGCCGTCGAGGTCGGCGAAGAACGCGGCGTTCACCGTCTGCTGCCCGTTGACGTCGTACCACCCGGCGCCGATCGAGACGGTGTTGGGCGCGGAGGTGAAGTCGGCGCCGGCGCGCACCGGGTTGTGGCAGTCCGCGCAGGCGATGCCGATCGGCGATCCCTTGGCGGCGCGCGCGTACGGCACGGGCCGGCCGATCGAATCGCTCAGCGTGGCGGTGCCGGAGAAGCGGGGATCGAAATAGAACGCGCGCCCGAGGTCGATCAGCTTCTGGGCGTCATCGCCCGTCAGCGTCGACAGGTACATGTTCGAACCGTTGTCGGTCAGGGTCGGCAGCCCGAGCGGGTCGTTGACGTTCGAGAGCGTCTGCACGCGCGCCCATTCGTCCTTCGTCCACTCGCATCCCGCGCTGCTGCAAAACAGCTTGTCCGTCGCGTGACAACCCGTCAGCGACAGCAAGGCGGCGATGACTACGAGCGACCTCCCCAAGGTCATTTCTGTCGATGGCACCAGCGGCCGACAGATAACACGTGGCGCCTCTTACGGTCCAGTTACGCCGTCGTGTCAACGACGGCTAAAAACCGCATCCAGGCTGTCGCCCAGGATCGCCGCCATCTCGTCGATCTCGGTCCCGCTGACGGTCAGGGGCGGAAACAGGTACATCGTGTCGCCGAGCGGCCGCAGCAGGGCGCCGCGCCGGACGGCCTCGCGGTAGACGTGCCAGCCGGTCCGGCGGCGTGAATCCAGCGCGCCGCCGTCCGCGTCGCGGATGTCGACCGCGGCGACCATCCCACATCCACGGACATTGCGCAGCCGGGGGCGATCGGCGGCAATTTTCTGCACGGCCGCCAGCAGCCGCGGGGCCTGCGCGGCGACGCGGCCGAGCACGTCGTCGGCGGCGAACACGTCGAGCACCGCGAGCGCCACCGCCACGGCCAGCGCGTTGCCCGTGAAGGTGTTAGAGTGCAGGAACGCGCGCCGCTCCGCGTAGTCGGCGTCGAACAGCGCGAAGATCGCGTCGGTCGTCAGCACCGCGGAGAGCGGCAGCACCCCCGCCGTCAGGCCCTTGGAGACGACGGCGAAGTCGGGCAACGCCGCCCGCGAGGTCCGCCCCGCGCCCTCGGCCAGGTGACTGGCGAGCATCGCGCCCAGCCGGCCCATCCCGGCGGCGATCTCGTCGGCGATCAGGTAGACGCCGCGGGCGTCGGCCCAGGCGCGCAGCCGGCGCAACAGGTCCGGACTGAAGAGCAGCATGCCGCCCGCCGCCTGCAGGACGGGTTCGTAGATGATCGCCGCCAGCGTCTCGGCCTGGGCGTCGAGCGCCGCCTCGATCGCGGGCCACTCGGCGCCGGCGTCCAGCCAGGCGGGATCGTCCGGGCCGCGCCGGTAAGGCAGGCCCGCGAGCCGGCCCACCGGAAAACAGAGCGGCCGGTACGGCGCCCCGTAGAGGTCGAGATCGCCGACCGACAGCGTGGCGGCCGTCTCGCCATGGTACGCGTTCTCGAGCGCGACGAAGCGGGTGCGCGCCGGCGCCCCGCGCTGCGCCTGCGCCTGCAGCGCCATCTTGAGCGCGATCTCGACGGCGGTGGATCCGTTGTCGGCCAGGAACACCTTGCCGAAGTGGCCGGGCCGCCGCCCCGGCGGCGCGTCCGCGCCCCACGCCGCCGGCGGCAGGCCGTTCGCCGCCGCGAGCAACCGCTCGCACAACCGAACCAGCGGCGCGCTGGTCGTGTTCGCGGTGATCACGTGCTCGAACGCGTCCTGCTGCGCGCGCAGGGCGGCAGTCAATCGCGGGTGGCCGTGGCCGAGCGCCTTGCACCACCAGCTCGAGATCGCGTCCAGGATCTCGCGGCCGTCGTGGAGGCGCAGGCGCGTGCCGCGCGCGCCCGTCACGACCAGCGGGGGAAACTCGAGGTAGTCGCGCATCTGGCTGCACGGATGCCAGAACACCGCGAGATCGCGGGCGATGAGATCCAGATCCTCGGGCGCGGACGCCACCTCACACGACTAGCACGAAAGCACTGCTCGCGCGGCTTCGTGCACGACGGCCGCGCGCGGACCGGGGCGCGCGTCGTGCGCGCGCTCCTGCCGCCGACGTCACTCCGCCGGCGGACCCCACGCGCGGTGGCGGCCGCCGCCCTTCGCGATCTCTTCCTGCGCCAGCTTGCGCTGGTCGGCCGTCAGCACCTGCGCCGAACCGACCATCCCCTGCGTGATCAGCGCGGAGATCTTGTCGGCGCTCGCCATCGACTGTTTGCGCAGCTTCTCGACGTCGCCGGCATTGATTTGCGGCGCCGTCAGCGCGGCGATCATCTGCTGGCGAATGTTCTGATGGTTGATCCGCTCCGCCTTCAGCTGGGGCCGCAACCCCGACCAGATCCCGCGGATCTGATCGCGCTGACTCTGCGTGGCGCCGACCTTGTCGAGGATCTTGTGCATGCGATGCATCGGCATCCCCTCGGCCGCCCCATCGCCGCCGCCTACCGGCCCGGCCGCGCGCGCGCTCGAGATCATCAGCCCCGTGCCGACCAGCAGCAGGGCCGACAGCGACGCAGCCAAGATCCTCCCTCGTACGCGACGCGGCGGGGGCGCCACGGATCTGTCCTGAGCCTGCGCATCAATCTGGCTCTCCTGGTTCTGCTGGTTCTGCATGAGATTTCTACCTTCCCGCGAATCAACGTTCGCATTGGCCTGACACGGCGCCCCGGCCGCAGGTTATTTCGTGAGGTTCCTGACACGCGCGCAGATCTTTCCGCCCCGGCCGAGCGTCGGA
>DATBHU010000490.1:0-2006 GCA_036557265.1 Polyangia bacterium | reverse complement strand
CATCGCCTTCGCGCCGTCGCCGATGGCCACCATCGCGATCACCGCCCCGACGCCGATGATGATCCCGAGCGCGGTCAGGAACGACCGCAGCTTGTTGCGCAGCAACGCGCGGCCGGCGATGCGCATGGTCTGGAGGCCGGTCATGCGCCCGCCGTTTTCTGGTGATCTGGCCCCGGCGCGGCCTGTTCCTGCGCGCGCTCGGCCCGGGCGCGCGCCAGCGCCTTGCGCGCATCCTCGGGCTGCTGCCGGCGGTCGTGCTGCACGCGCCCGTCCTTCATGCTGATCACGCGCCCCGCGAAGCCGGCGATGTCCGGCTCGTGCGTGACCAGCAGGATCGTGATGCCCGCCGACCAGAGGTCCTGGAACAGCGTCATCACCTCGATGCTGGTCTCGGAGTCGAGGTTGCCCGTCGGCTCGTCGGCGAGGATCACCTTCGGGTCGGTCACCAGCGCGCGCGCGATCGCGACGCGTTGCTGCTGGCCGCCCGACATCTGGTTCGGGTGGTGGTGCACGCGCTCGGCCAGCCCGACCCGTTCCAGCGCCGTGCGCGCGCGCTTGTGGCGTTCGGCGGCCGGCACGTCGGCGTACAGCAGCGGTAGCTCGACGTTCTCCAGCGCCGTCGTGCGCGAGAGCAGGTTGAAGCTCTGGAACACGAACCCCAGCGTCTTGTTGCGGATGCGCGCCAGGCCGTCGGAGCCGAGGCGGGCGATCGGCTGGCCGTCGAGGCGGAACTCGCCGCTGGTCGGCTTGTCGAGGCAGCCGAGGATGTTCATCAGCGTCGACTTGCCCGATCCCGACGAGCCCATCACCGCGGCGAACTCGCCCCGCCGCACCGACAGCGTCACGCCGCGCAGCGCGTGCACCTCGACGTCCCCCAGCTTGTAGACCTTGGTGACCCCCTCCAGCTCGACGATCGTCTCCTCCGGGCCCCCACTCCCCGCTTCGCGGGAAGAGGCTTGGGGTGAGGGGCCTCCGCCGACCGGGGACACGCTAGAACATCCGCCGGAACGCGCCTGCGCCGGCGGGCCCCTTGTTGTCGCCGCCGCCGCTGAACTCGGCGTCGGTGACGACGCGGTCGCCCTCGTGCAGCTCGCTGGTCTCGATCTCGGTGTTGGTGCCGTCGCTGACGCCGGCGCGCACGCGCACGGGCGTGGGCGTCGGCCCGCGCAGCACCCACAGCATCCGGCGATCGGGCGTCTCGCCGCCCGCGCCGCCGCCGGCGCGCCCCCCACGCCGCTGTCCGCCGCCGCCCGCGTTCATGCCGCCGCCGCCCGGCCGCTGTCCGCCGCCGCCCGGCCGCTTCTCGCCGCCCGCCGCGCCGCCGCCGAACGCCGAGCGCGCCAGCTCGGGTGGCGCCTGGAACCGGAGCGCCGCGTTCGCGACCCGCAGCGCGCTGTCGCGGTGGTCGTAGATGAAGGTGACGTTGGCGGTCATCCCCGGGCGCAACGCGAGGTCCGGGTTGCTGACGTCGATCACCGCGTCGTACGTGACGACGTTCTGCTGCGTCTGCGGCGCGTTGCGGATCTGCCGGATCTTCCCCTTGAACGTGCGCGACGGGTAGGCGTCGACGGTGAACGTCGCGTCCATGTCGGCCTTCAGCTTGCCGATGTCGGCCTCGGCGACGCTGGTGTCGACCTGCATCTTGGTCAGGTCCTCGGCGATCAGGAACAGCGTCGGCGCCGACAGCGACGCCGCCACCGTCTGGCCGACGTCGACGCTGCGCGAGATGACCACGCCCGTCGTGGGTGAAATGATGGTCGTGTAGTCCAGGTTCACCTGCGCCTGGTGCAGCGACGCCTTGGCCTGCTCCATGTTCCCGCGCGCCGCCGTCACGTCCCCGTCCGCGGCGCGCATGGTCGCCTTCGCCGTGTCCAGGTCCGCCTGCGCGATCGCCTTGCGCTCGAACAGCGCGACCGATCGGTCGTACTGCACCTTGGCGTTCTCGGCCTGCGCCTCGAGCTTGGTGACCGTCCCCTGCGCCGCCAGATAGTTGGCGCGCGCCGACT
>DATBHU010000489.1:0-9508 GCA_036557265.1 Polyangia bacterium | reverse complement strand
CCAGCCACGGGCGTCGTCAGCGACGGTATTCGTCGAACGGATACTATTCTCCCACTCGGGGCCGATTCCTCACCACCGATCCGTTGTACGGATCTGTCGACGAACCCCTTTCGTTCAACCGGTATCTCTATTCCGGAGCCGACCCAGCCAATCTGATCGACCCACGGGGCTTGAGTTTGCAGGCTCTATCGTTGGGACTTCGAGCGGGATCACGGATCGCGCCTTCGGAGTCTCTCGAGTTGGCTATTGCGATCGCCGGTACTCTCCTGGTCGCGACCACAGTCGCCCTCGGCTACCACTATCACCAGCAGATCATCGAGGCTGCGATGGCCACCTCATTCGGCCTCGTGGTCGGCTGCGCGATGTATATCGCCGCCAGTCAAATCGCGCCGTCCGACGTGAGCCCACCGGCGCCATGGAGTGCGTGCGCCGTACCCAAGCCGCCGGCAAACCCGGCCAATGACAATGCGGAAACTAAAACACAGGATATAGCCAAGACCGGTGAACCTACCAACGACAATTGCAACGAAGGCGGTGACGCCGAGAGTGGAGGTGGTCGGAGTGGCGGCCCCATTGGTGGAGGAGGCGGCGACGGTCCCGGCGGAGGTCGTAGCTGGCTGTCGGCGTGCCGGGACATGTGCTCGGCGGATACCTTCGACTCAAGATGGAGCATCCTTGCTAATCCTAAGGACAAGTCCAATTTCCTTAGGAGGCTGAGGAGGTGTGGCAAGGGGGAGCTCGTGCCGATATTTCAAAGGGCGTTAAATATGACCGTGGTGGAATGCAGGAACCTCTGCTGGGAATACTTTGGTCAGTGATACGATAGAAACGACGGATGGTTGGCCTGCGCGCGCGATGTTCCAGTAGTCCTGCCGTGACCATGGCATTGGATCAGGATCAGTACGTGGTGTCGGCAGGCGCATCGTGGAAAGCGAAGCGGAGCTCCAAAAGGACCGCAATCCTTTTCCACGGCAGCGGTATCGACGATAGAGGCGACGCCTTGGCGTGGTTCCATCGGAAGCAGCGCTCAGCCGGATCATGGATTGAGATCGAAGTAGTCGACATTGACACCTCGGACTGGCCGCGCCGCAAACCACGTCGGAACGTGGACTGGCGCGCGTATTTCCGGGCCAGAGATCGACGTGCTTTGCACGAGTTGCGGTTGAAACTAGAGGGTATGAAATCCAACTCTATCTCGTCCGGTCATCCTGAACGAGGGCTTCGTCCACCGCCTGGTGGATTCTTGGTCAGCCTCGATGGTCAGTTGCTGGGGCGCATCGGCGTCAGAGCGCCCGGATCGATGAATGTAGATGTCTTCGTAAGGCGTCGTGCTGATGGCGTGTCGATTTGCCTGTGTGCTGATGGCACAGAAAAGTTCGACGACAACAGATGGATGCGACGACGATGGAAATGGAGCGCAAAACGGCTCCGGATTGGACAGCGGTTGCGAATCGAGGTCGTCGAGCCAACTGACTTGCATCGTGGCTATGCCGACGGAATCGTGGAGTCTGCACTTGCTAGCGAAAAGCAAATCCGAGCCGCCATCAAAAAGCTCCAAGCAGACATCCGAGCCGACCGGTACGACAAAGAGGCCGAAGAAATGATCGTTTGGAGTCGGAATCGGCCTGACCCACGCCGCTATCTGCGCAGGCCAATTCGCGAGCAGTGACCCAACTTCAATCGGTGAATAGTTCGCGCTCGACGTCCTGACCTGCCTCGCGTTTTTCGGATCGGCTGAAACCTGAGAGCATGCCCCTCCGGAAGCCTGGAGGAGCGATGAAAACGAGTCGGTTCAGCGAAGAGCAGATGGTGAAGATCCTGCGCGAGGCGGACAGGACGCCGGTCGCGGCGACCAGCAATTTGAGGGCGTCGGGCGCGTCCCTCCGAGCGGTCGCCCAGTTTGGGAAGCCCTACTCCACCCCCCCCAGCCGATCCCTCCCCACGATCCGCACCTGCGACGTCTGGTCGTACACGATCCGCAGATCCGGGTTCACCGGCGACGCCGGATCCGGCCGCCCGTCGTAGCAGTCGTGGCTGCCGGGCACGCTCTTCCCGGTCTCCCTCCCCGAATCCGCGTCGACCTCCGTCCACACGATCTGTTTCCCGCGGCGGCGCGACACCCAGATCGTCTGCGGCGACGCCCAGCCGACGGGGCAGCCGGTCTCGGACTCGGCGATCTCGTGGGGCTCGCCGCTGCCGTCGGCGGGGATCCACTGCACGACCGGGCCGCGCTTATCCAGCGTCACGAACGCCAGCCGACGGCCGTCGGGGGACGCCGCCAGGCCCACCGCGAAGCCGGTGAAGATCTCGCGGCAGCCGTCGGCGTCGCAGCGGCGGATGCTCGGCTGCGGCAGGTGCGGGCGGTAGTACCAGACCTTGCCGTCGGGCGAGCACGCGGGCGACCAGTCGGCGGGGCCGGCGCTCAGCCGTTCGATCGGCTTGCCGGCGAGGTCGGTCCGCTCGATCACGGTGCGGTCCGGCTCGACCTCGCGGCTGGTGATCAGGTCGGGGCCGCAGCGGTTGGCGTCACGCACATGGCCGTCGCGGGTCAGGTTGCTGAACGTCGTTCCGCCCGGCTTGCGCACCCAGAGATCCGACGACAGCCGCACGCTGATCACGACCAGGCCGTCGGCGGTCATCATCGGGTAGCGCAGCATCTGATCGGGGATGTGGCCGATCGGGCGCGCGGCGCGCGCGGCGGGATCGATGACGACGATGTCGGCGCTGCGCCCCTTGGTCAGCTGCGCGAAGTAGAGGAGGTTCCCCTCCTGGCGCAGGTCGAGCATCAGGTTGGGGACGCGGAAGCGCGCCTCCTCGTTCAGCGCCGGCACGGAGAAGCCGACGACCTCGGTCTCGAAGCGGTCGTACTGCGTGCCGACGTAGACGCGGTTGCCGAGCACGTAGCGGAAGATGGTGACGAACGAGCTGGCGGTGACGTCGGGGAGGACGTTCATGCGGCCGCCCGCGATCGAGAACACGCCCATGTGCTTGATGTCGACGTCGTACGAGAACGTCTGGCCGTCGGCGAGCCAGGTCGGCTCCGACGCCATCGACGGCTCGGCGGTCTGCACCACCGGCACGGCGTCGCGGCCGTCCGGGCGCGGCGACAGGAACGCGAACGGCCGCCCGTCGGGCACGTGGCCCGGGTAGACCAGGCGCAGGCCGTCCGACGACAGGTCCGGGCAGCCCTCGGCGTAGGCCGCCGGCACCAGCGACGACGGCGCGCGCGCGCGCGTGACGGTGTCGAGATCCTCGGCGCGCGTCGGCGTCCCCCAGACGATGCGCACGGTGCGCCGGTCGGGCAGCAGGCGCGCGCAGTGGATCCGCTCCGGCACGGTGGTCAGCACCTCGGCGGCGTCCGTCCAATCGGCGGCCTTGCCGGCCGGCGCGGGCAGCGGCGACGGCCGGGGCGCGGGCGCCGCGTGCGGGCCGGGCGCGCCCTGCCCGGCCTGCGCGCGCTCGATCCTGCGGTTGGAGGCGCGCAGCATCGACACGTTGATGGCGGTGGTGCCGGCGACGACCCCGAGCGACACGCCGACGACCACCGCGGCGCGCTTCGAGATCCCGAGCGGGCGGCGGCGCTTCCCGGCGCGCTCCGTCAGCCGGCGCGCCGCCTCGATCGGGCAGGTGAGCCGCTGGGCGGGATCGGGCTCGGCGCAGGCGCGGCACGCCTCGAACGCGATCACCTCGGCGTCGGTCAGCTTGCGCCCCAGCGCGGGCGGCAGCATCTCCGCCGGGGCGCCGCCCGCCCCCTCGCGCCAGCGCGGCTTGCCGCCGAAGACGATCTCGTGCATCACGACGCCCAGCGCCCAGACGTCGGACGCCGCGCTGGAGCGCCCGCCGCGCAGCAGCTCGGGCGCCATGTACGAGATGGTGCCGCCGTGGACGCTGGTCCCCTCGCGCGCGTCGATGGCCAGGCCGAAGTCGGTCAGCACGACGCGGCCGTCGCTCATGCGCAGCAGGTTCTGCGGCGTCAGGTCGCGGTGGACGATGCCGGCCTGGTGGATCGCGGCCAGCGCCGACGCGACGGCGCGCGCGTCGGCGATGCGGTCGGCCAGCGGCCGCGCCTTCAGCGACCCGCTGCGGATCTCCTCGCGCAGCGTGCCGCGCGCCGCCAGCTCCATCACCAGGAACACGCGCCCGTCGGCCTGCTGGAAGTCGAACACGCGGCAGACGTGCGGGTGGTGAATCTGGCGCGCCAGCTTCACCTCGCGGGCCAGCCGCGCCGCCCACACCTTCTCGCTGGCGAGCTCGGCGCGCACGATCTTGATCGCGACGGCTTCCTTCAGCACGCGATCGTGCGCGCGCACGACCACGCCGCAGCCGCCCCGTCCCAGCACCCGTTCGATCGTGTAGCGCCCGCCCAGCACCATGCCGTGGCGGATGGGCAGCGCCTCGATCAGCGCCGGGCGGACCTCCTCCAGCTCCGTCCAGCTCTCCTCTGGTTCGTCGTCGTCGCCAAGCTCACCGTCCGTCATGCCGCCCCCCGCCTCCGCCGCCGACCTCGACATCAACCGGCGCAATGCCCACTTCGCAGTGTTGCGCCGGTGCCGCAACGCGGCTGCCGTTCGCAAAGGTTGATTGCGCCTCAATCGCACGGGGCCTGAAACGGGGGCTAGACTAACGCCAACCGGGGAGGAGCCCAATGTCTGATGGTGAGGACCTTTCCGCCAGGAAATTCGCCGCGAGTTTCAAGGGCTTCTTGCACAAGACGGCGGCGGGCAACTAGATCGCGTGCGCGACGGCGGTCCCAGGAAGGGGTTCATCCGCGCCGTCCGGCTGGCGCGCGAGAAGGTGCCGGCCTTCGACCGCTACCCGTTCTCCATCCCGGCGATCGCGGCGCTGCAGGAGCTGGCGATCGACCCGCGCGTGACGATCCTCGTCGGCGAGAACGGCAGCGGCAAGAGCACGCTAATCGAGGCGATCGCGCTGGCGGCGAAGTTCGGGCCGGAGGGCGGCACGCGCAACATCCGCTTCGCGACGCAGTCGTCGGAGTCGCCGCTGCACGAATCGCTGGTGCTGGTGCGCGAGGCGCGCCGTCCGAAGAGCGGCTTCTTCCTGCGCGCGGAGAGCCTGTTCAACGTCGCGACGAAGGTCGATGACCTGGGCCTGGAGAAATTCGGCTGGGAGTCGCTGCACCAGAAGTCGCACGGCGAGTCGTTCCTCTGGCTGCTGCAGAACCGGTTCCGCCCCGACGGCCTCTACATCCTCGACGAGCCGGAGGCGGCGCTGTCCCCGCAGCGGCAGCTGGCGGCGCTGGCGATCATGCACGACCTGGTCGCGCGCGGCAGCCAGTTCGTGATGGCGACGCACTCGCCGATCCTGATGGCGTACCCGGGTGCCCTGCTCTACCGGCTCGACGAGCACGGCATCGCGCGCACGAAGTGGGAAGAGACGGAGCACTACACCGTCACGCGCAGCTTCCTGCTGCGGCCGGAGAGCTTTTTGAAGCACCTGCTACCGGCGGTGACGGAGCCGGACTGACCCCGGGTCAAGAAACGTCGGCGGTGTGCCGAGATCCGATCTGCTACCTTCGGCGAAGGAGTGACCCGCCCCGTGCGTCCGCTGCTCGTCGTACCTGGCCTGTTCTCGACGGAGATCGTCGACCAGCGGCTCGGGCACATCTGGGGGCGGCTGCGGAACCTCTACGGAGGACCCCCGATCGCGACGCTGGACGGGCTGCGCGGGCAGCCGGGCGGCATCGTGCGCGTCATCCCGATCATCCCGCGCGTGTTCGACTACGACCTGATGCGATCGCTCGAGCGGGCGCTGGTCGGCGCGGGCTACCGTCTGGACGAGACGCTGCACTGGTTCGCGTACGACTGGCGGCTGGCGATCATCGATCTCGGCGCCGCGCTGGCGACCGAGGTCCGCCGCCTGGCGGAGCGCACAGGCAGCGCGATCGACATGCTCGGCCTGTCGAACGGGGGGCCGCTGATCCGCGCGGCGTTCGCGGCCGACCGCGACCTCCCCGTCGAGCGCGTGGTGACGTCCGGTGGGCCGCACGGCGGCTGCGTCGAGACGCTGGCCTGCCTCGATCGCGGCTTCCAGTTCGCGCCGCTCGGGCGCACGGTGCCGCCGGCGCAGTTCATGGCTTGCCCGGGGGCCCTGCAGGCGATCCCGTCGCCCGCGCTGGCGAAGTTCGTCGCGCTCGACGATCCAGCCGGCAGCGCGGGTGACGCCGAGGATCTGTATGCGGTCGCGACCTGGCGGCGGCTGCGCATGTCCGTGTTCCGGCGCGATCCCGACGATCCGGTCTGGGTCGACGTGATGGGGAAGCGGCTCGCCGACATGCGCGAGACGTGGCGCGTGCTCGACGGCGCGGGGGCGCCGCGCCGGCTGATCTGCATCTGCGGCACTGGCATCCCGACGCAGATCGCGGTCGTCGTGCGCGACGGGCGCGCCTACCTGCCGGGCGAAGGGCGGCTGGCCGGGATCCCGCCGGCCGCCATCGCCGACGGCGACGGCGCGCTGACCGTCGAGCAGGCGTCGGCGTGGACGGGGGCGGAGGCGGAGATCGTGCGGATCGCCGTCACCCGACATCGGGATACGGTGCGGACGCCGGTGGCGTTCGAGGCGATCTTGAAGGCGCTGGGTTAGCGCTCGGGCGGCCGGGTCAGCGGCGGCCGAGGTAGCCGACGTCGGGGACCATGGGCATTTTGTTGTCGGGGAGGACGCAGGAGGAGAGGTCGAAGAGCATGAACTCGAGGGCCTTCTCCTGAGGCGTCAGGTCGCTGGTGACGCAGCCGTTGGGGAACGGCTGCTTGCCGGAGTCGGACGGGGTACCGGCGGAGACGTGCAGGTCGCTCATCACGACGCGGCCGCACTGCTGCTCGGGCGTGACCTCGACGGGCGTGTTGAACGAGAAGTACTGGACCATCGGCTTGCCGTTGGTCGTGTCCATGCCGGCGATCCAGCTCTGCGCGCCCGCGTTGGTGGCGTCGACGCTGTGCTCGGCGCCGTGGATGACGATCTGCCCGAGCGTCGTCGAGCCGCCGACGTTCAGCATCCACTCGGAGAACGCCTTCCCCTTCGGGAAGTCGGTGACGATCGGCACCGTGATGTCCGTGGTGAAGCCGTGCGCGCCCGAGGCGTGCTTCGCCACCGTCGGCCACGGCGCCGGCCCGTCGAACACCCAGGCGTTGTGCCAGTGCGATCCGAACACGCGCCCGCCCGCGTCGGCGAAGTCCTTCACGGCCTGGCGCATCGCCGTCGACGCCGCGCCCGCGCCGCCGTTGTCGTCGCCCTCGCACGACATCAACATGATGTCGTACGCCTTCATCGAGGCGGCGCTGCTCCACAGCGTGTAGGTCGGCGTCAGCGTCGCGCCGTTCGCGTCGGTGGTCGGCGCGTTCAGGCCCGCGTACTGGTTGACCCGCCCCGCGCCCGTCTCGGGCGTGAACTCGGCCGTGTCGACGCCGATCTTTCGGAGCAGGCAGTTGAGCGCGTCCGAGCCGCCGTCGGCGATGGCGATGCGCGGGATGTGCCCTTCGCTGGTGTTGCGGGGCAGCCGCGTCAGCGACGCGTCGACGGGCGTGTCGGCGCACGCCGCCACCGACGGGACGGTCACGGCGCGCCGCCACTTTCCGATCTGGATGACGAGCGGGATGTTGTCGCCGACCGGCATGTGCTCGAGCGAGAAGTGCCCGGCCGAGTCGGTCAGCGTCACGGCGATCGGGCGGCCCGAGTACGGCGACGAGCAGGTGTCGCACGAAGCGCCGGTGGCGAGGTCGGCCAGCGGCTCGTTCGGGACGTAGACGACGACGTTGTAGAGCGGCGTCTTTCCCGCCGGGTCGTAGACGATGCCGCTGGCAGTGGTCCGACCGCCGCTCGGGCACGGCGTCGTCTGCGTGCAGGCGCCGCGCGTGCAGGTGTCCTGCTGGCACTGCAAGTTGACGCACACGCCGGTCTGGAGGCTGCCACCGAAGCCGCCCAGGCCGATGCTGCCGCCAGCGCCGCCGGCACCCACATTGCCGCCCGTGCCGAGGGGCGCCGCCCCGCCCGCGCCGGGCGTCGACGACGGCGCCGTGACGTTGGCGCAGGCGAGCGACATGTAGGCGCATGCCACCCCGCACGCCCATAGCGCGACGGCAGGGGAACGCATTTTCATGCGCGATAGGTGTCCGAGCGCTTGCGCGGCGGGTCACGGGACGCGCTCGACGGGATAAGATGGAGTCGGCCTGACCGCATGCGGCGAACGCTGAGGCACCTGCGCGTCTTCCTGGAGACGAACCCGTACACGGCGGGCGCGGCGGCGCGCATCTCGCGGCGCGCGCGCATCGCGATCTTCCTCTACCGGCTGTCGCTCCGGATCCTCGCGCAGTGGGCGCGCGACAAGTGCCCGCAGCAGGCGGCGGCGCTGGCGTTCCAGAGCGCGCTGTCGCTGGTGCCGGTCACGGCCATCGCGTTCAGCCTGCTGCGCGCGTTCGGCTCGCTGGACGCCGAGTCGCGGCTGTCGCAGTTCGTCTCCGAGCACATCTTCCCGCAGATGTCCGACGTCACCGACAGGATCCGCGAGTTCTCCGGCAAGGTGAGCATCGGCGCGCTGGGCGGCGGCGGACTCGCGTTCACGCTGGTCACCTGCTACTCGCTCTACAGCTACGTCGAGAAGATCTTCAACGACATCTGGCGCGTGGGCGAGCGCCGCACGGTGATCGGCAAGTTCCTGACGTTCTACGCGATGGTGACGCTGCTGCCGTCGGCGGCGGCGTTCTCGCTCTACCTGTCGGGCAAGCTGATCGAATCGGGCAGCGTGTCGCGCGTCATCATGCCGTGGCTGATCGAGCTGGTGGCGCTGACGTTCATGAACAAGCTGCTGCCGCGCGCGAACGTCAACTGGGGCGCGGCCATCCTGGGCGGCGTCGTCACCGCGGCGCTGCTCGAGGTCGTGAAGTGGGGGTTCGTCCACTTCGCGGTGCGGATCATGATGAAGAGCTACAGCAGCGTCTACGGCCCGCTCGGGCTGGTGCCGCTGGTGCTGGTCTGGATCTACACGTCGTGGCTGCTGGTGCTGCTGGGCGCGGAGATCGCGCACGCGCTGCAGAACCTGCGCCTGCTGGAGGCGGAGGACCGCCGCCAGCGCGATGAGGAGCCGATCAACGGCCTGCTGGCGGCGCAGCTGCTGGCGGCGGTGGCCGCCACGCACGAGGTGGGCGGGGCCGGCCATCCCAAGGAGCGGCTGGTGACCGAGTTCGGCCTGACGCCCGACAACGTCGAGCGCGTGGTGGCGCGGCTGAAGGCGCGGGGCCTCATCGCCGAGGTGCGGGGCGACATCAACGGGTACGTGCCGGCGCGGCCCGCCGGCAGCATCGCGCTGGATGAAGTGCTGTCGGCGTTCCGCGCGAGCGACATCGAGATCGCGCACGGCGCGACCGCCCCGGCCTTCGCCAAGCTGGTCGACGAGCTGGACGAGACGCGCCGGCGGCGGATCGCCGGCGTCACGATCGCCGAGCTGATGCCGGTGCCGGACAAGGCAAGCGACGACGCGTCCGCGCCCCACCCCGCGACC
>DATBHU010000488.1:0-13117 GCA_036557265.1 Polyangia bacterium | reverse complement strand
GCATCTTGGGCAACGACGCGGCGCCGGCGATCGCCACGCTCGTCGACGCCGTCGAGGCCGTCGATCCCGCCCTGCTCGACAAGCTGGTCGCCGAGATCGCTGCCCGGAGGAGGAGACGATGAGCCGTGACGCGGTGGTGTTCTGCATCTTGATCGCGCTGGCGACCGCCACGATGTGGTGCAGCTCGCTGCTGGCCCGGCGCGACGACGGGCGCGACGTGACGGCCGCGGAGCCGCTGGTCTGGGCGCGCCTGTGGCGCCCGCTGATCGCGCCGCTCTACGTGCTGGCCGCCATCTTCGGCTGGGCGGTGATGGATCCCGACGACTGCGAGCGCGTCGGCATCTCGGTCGGCTTCCTGGCCGCCGCGGGCGTCATCCTGGTCCTGCGCGCCGCCATCCGGGCCCACCGCGCGGCCTGGTCCCGCGACACCGTTCTGGCGGGGACGGTCGGGATCCTGCGCCCGTCGATCCGGGTGTCGCCCGAGGTGTCGTCGCGGCTGGACGAACCGGCGCTGCGCGCGCTGCTGGCGCACGAGGAGGCGCACGCGCGCCACCGCGACCCGGTGCGACAGCTCTGTGCCCAGGTGGTGACCGATCTGCAGTGGCCGTTCCCGGGCGCGCGCCGGCGCCTGCTGGCCTGGCGCCAGGCGCTGGAGATCGCGCGCGACGACGAGGCGCTGGAGACCGGCGTCGACGGCCCCGATCTGGCGCACGCCATCGTCACCTGCGCCCGCCTCGCGCGCGGCCGCGACCGCGGCGGCGTGGACCCGGCCGTCGCCCGCGCCATGGGCGTCGGGGAGGCCCTGACCAACCGGGTGCGCCGCCTGCTGAGCCGCCCGCTGCCGGCGCCGCGGCCGCAACGCAGGTCGGCGACGTTCGGCCTGGCCGCCGGTCTGGTGGCGTCGTTCCTGTTCGGCATGATCGGGGATCACGTGATCGAGAAGGTGCTCTCCGTCCTGCCCTGACGGGACTGTGACGCGCTCTCAAGCCTGCCGCGGGATCGATCGATGCCTGTGATCGGATGGGGCGCCGTCGACGATTTCGACAGCATGGAATTGCGATTTCGCTAGCGGCCGCGCTGAGCGTCGCGCCGGTCGCGCCGGCCGCGGCGTCGGGGCAGGGGCAATCGAGCTCCGGTTCGAGCAACTCGTCGGACTCGTCGAAGGGCTCGGGCGACTCGTCGAACTCCTCCAACGATTCGTCCAAGTCGTCCAACAACTCTTCGAAGAACTCGAACGACTCGTCGAAGGACTCCAACAACTCGACCCAGAACTCGCCCAAGAACTCCAGCGACTGGACCACGCAGCACTCCAGCGACTGGACGACCCACGATCAGGGCGCTCACGTCCTCTCGATCGCGCTGCTGGTCGTCGTGGTGGGCGCGACGGTGCTGGGCGTGGTGTTGACGGATCACTCGCACCGCGGTCCGCCGCCCACCGTCGCGCTGGCGGGATTCATGCGCCGGCAGCACGCGTTGCTCCTGCACGACGTCAGCACCGCGGACGGTCCGGTGCTCGACGCCTGGGCGCACGATCTCCGTCTGACCGGCGCCGAGCGCGGGCGGCTGCGCCGGGCGCTGGAGGGATCGGCGGAGCAGGGCGCGCTCCTCGACGCGCTCGACGGCCCGATCGACGAGCGGCACGCCGAGCGGTTCAGCGCCGCGTTCCTGCGCGTCACCGACCGCGCTCTGGGCAAGAACCGGACGCGCGCGCTGGTGGCGCGCGCCGTCGCGGCGAGCGGCGGCGGTTGAGCGGCGCGCGCTCCGGCCTTGTCTGACCGCCGCCGCTGCGTCGTCTTGCTGGTGCTGCTGGGCGCGCCGCGCGCCGGCGCCGCCGCCGGCGAGCCGGGCGGGGCGCCCGGGGCCGCCCCTCGACGGCCCGCGCTGGTCGGGCGCTGGTCCGCCCCGGAGAGCGCGCGCGTCGCGGCGGCGCTGGGGCGGTTGCCGGCCTCGATCGTCACGCGCGGCCCGGCCCGCGTGGTCCGCGATCGGCAAGAGTGCGAGCCGGACGGCCTGCCGCGCGACGAAGACTTCATCGACGCGGCGGGTGACGCGCACCTGTGCGCGGCCGACGCGGGCGCCGGCGGCCTCGACGTCGCGCGCCAGGTCGCGCTGGCCGTCGCCTACGGATTCGATCGCACCGCCGGCTGGTCCGACGATCCCGCCTGGCGGGCGTTGAACGGCTGGCAGCGGTCGCTCGCCCACCCGCTGCGCCCCCGGCCCGGCAACCTTCACGAGGCGGCGTTCATCGCGCCGCGCGGCGGACGGTCGCCGCGCTGGGACCTGGCGGCGTTCGCCGTCGCGCTCTGGCTCGACGCCGGGCAAGGCGGTGACGGCGGGGTGGGGTGCCGTCTGCTCAGTCAGGCGGCGTTCGTGCGGCGGCGTCTCGGGCCGCCGGGCGCGGCGCCCGGCGACGCCGCGCCGCCCGGAGCGTGTCCCGACTTCGAACGCTGGGCCGACCTCGATCGACTGGCCGACGTCGAGGTCGTGCTGGCGACGCCGTCGACGGCGATGGTCGCGTCGTTGTTCGGGCACGTCTTCCTGCGCCTCGTCTACCGCGACGACGAGGGCGGCACGCCGCTGCACGTCTCCTGGACGATCGCGTTCCTGGCGGACAACGACGTCCCGTTCGGCGTCGATCGCTTCTACGCGCTGAAGGGGATCGCCGGGGCCTACACCGCCTCGCTGCACGAGCGCGCGTTCCTCGACGCCTATCGCGAGTACGTGGTGCTGGAAGGTCGCGACCTGCGCCGCTGGCGCCTCGACCTGACCGCCGCCGAGCGCAGAGCGCTGATGCAGCGGCTCTGGACGGTGAAGAACGCCGGCCGCTATTCTTACTATTTCTTCCGTCGCAACTGCGCCACCCTGATGCTCGACCTCGTCGAGCAGGCGCGGGCGGGCCCGGCGCCGGACGCGCCGCGCGCGTCGATCGATCCGCCGGGCCTGTTCGCCGCGCCGCCCGCCTCGCTGCTCGAACCCTGGGCCCGGGCGCGGGGCGCCGACGGGGCGCCGCTGCTGCAGTTCGTCGCCGAACCGCTCTGGAGCTTCGACCACCGCGCGCGCCTCACCTCGCGCCACCGGCGCGCGCTGGAGGAGCGGATCGTCGCGTCGCTGGACGGCGGGGCGGCCGCCGCGCTGCGGGCGACCTTCGAGGCGGCTCACCAGCCGTCGCCCGCTGCGCGCGCCGCGGCCTACGACCGGCTGGCGACGCAGATCGCGGCGCCCGGCGCGGGCGGCGAGGGCGACGTGCGCGCCTGGTTGAGCGACAGCGCGACCATCGAGAGCCACCTCGCCACGCTGGCGAACGTCGAGGCCGAGGCGCGGGCGGATCGCGAGCGCCACCTCCGGCTGCGCGCCGCGGTGGCCGAGCTCGGCGCCGGTCTGCGCGCGGACGCGACCGCGCTGCGCGCCGCCGCGGGCGGCGCCGGCGACGCGGCGGCGCTGGAGGGCGCGGTCGGCCGCGTGATCAGCGACGACGTCGGCGACCGGCTGGCGGGCTACCAGGCGCTGCGCGCCGCCGCCGTCCGGCTCGCGCGGCGCCCCGACTGCGCTCCGATCGTCGATCGCGCGCGCCTGCTGGCGCTGCTGCAGTCCGAGGCGCGCTACGACGTCGCGCGCATGAAGGCGGTCGCCGGTCTGCGCGAGGCGCTGCTGTTCGTCGATCGCGACCGCCCCATCGACGAGCAGCCGTACCTGGCCGGGCGCGCGGAGCTGATCCGCGTGCCGGTGGAGACGCGCGTGTCGGCCCCGCTCCGGTCGTTGCAGTCGACCCGCCGCGCGCTGTTCGTCGCCCGCGGCCTCGACGCGTCCGCCCCGTCGGACGAGCAGCGCGCGGCCGAGGCGGCGGCCGTGGTTCGCGCCGAAGCGCGCGAATAGGACGGCGCGCTCTCCCGCAGCGGCATCGACCAGTTCGCGCTGCTGGCGGGGGTGACGTCCGACGGCGCGCCGGCCGGCCCGACCGCGCCCATCGCCGCGCTCGCCGGCGCGCTCTACGACGAACGGATCGGCGACCACCGGCGCTTCGGTTTCCCGAGCGACACCGCCATGGTGGTCGGCCGCAGCGAGGCGGTCTTCTCGCTGGCCGGCGGCACGCCCGCGCTGCGGGCCTACGACGCGCGTGTCTTCGGTTACCGATCGGTGCGGCGGCCCTTGCCCGAATCGGGCGCCGCGCGGTCTCCCTTCGGCTGGGAGATGTTCCTCGATCTCTCCGGCGACCGCGCGCGAAACCTGGCCGCCGAGGCCCGTCTCGGCTGGGGGCTGCTGGCGCCCCTGCTCGACCGGCGCGAGCTCGGCGATCATCTGATGGCCGGGATCGGCGTCGCCTACGAGGCCTACTTCCCGGGCGGCGCGCCGTCGCCCGTCGGCCGCCGCCAGGGGCTGGGGACGCCCGTCGCGCTCGAGCTGCGGCTGGGCTTGGGGGCACCCCCGCGCCACCGGAGCTGGCTGGGCGCCCGCGTCTGGGTGGAACCGCTGGCCGTGGGCGCCGGTCTCCCCGACCGCGTCGTCCTCGACAGCGGCGCGACCGTGGAGGCGCACCTCGCCCTGCGCGGGCACGCCGACAGCGGCGGGCACGACCCCGCGCTGTTGCTGCGGGCCCGCGTGGCGCGCAGCACGCTCTCCTTCGACCGCACCCCCGAGCGCACCGAAGCCCTGATCAGCGCCGGCATCGAGCTCCGATAGTCGGCCCGCTCTTCCGGTCGAGCCCGCCGTGACCAGATTTTGCAGGGATGGGGCTTTGGAGGAGCGCCCCGATCGTGGTCATGTCCGTGGCATCGCTCGTCGGGTGCGCGTCGCAACAGAAGAAGGACACGCCGGTCGTCAAGGACGTGCACATCTCGGGCAACGACGAGATCTCGTCGCGCAAGATCAAGCAGCGGATCCTGACCGGCCAGACCGGCTGGTGGCCGTTCGCGCGCAAGCAGTACTTCGATCCGGTCGCCTGGCAGGCGGACCTCGAGCGCATCCGCCGCTTCTACGCCGCCAGCGGCTTCTACCAGGCCGAGGTGGTCAAGGACGAGGTGACGCCGCGGCCGCCCGACGGGGTCGCCCTGGAGGTCCAGGTCCGCGAGGGCAAGCCGACCAAGATCGGCAAGCTCGACATTCAGGGGCTGGCGGCGCTGGCGGAGGCCGATCGCGCCGCCGCGCTCAGGCGGCTGCCACTGGTCTCCGGGGCGGTGTTCCGCGAGGAGGACTGGGCGGCGGCCAAGCGGCTGCTCGCCGATCGGCTGCGTAACCGCGGCTACGCGAAGGCGTCGGTCAGCGGGCGCGCGCTGGTCGACGTCAACACCCAGCTCGCCGATCTGACGTTGCTGGTCGACACCGGCCGCCGCTACGCGTTCGGCGACATCGAGGTCGACACCGTCCCCGACGCGCACATCCCCGCGAAGTACGTCTGGGAACAGGTGCGGCTGGCGATCTCGGAAGGGGAGACGTTCAGCGACGCGGCGATCGAGGAGGCGCAACGGCGCGTGTTTGGCCTGGGCGTGTTCGCGACCATCCGGGTCACGGCCGGCGAGCCCGACGAGGCCACCGCGCGCATCCCCGTGCGCGTCGTGGTCCGCGAGGGGCAGTTCCGCACGCTGCGCCTGGGCGCCGGCGTCCGCGCCGACGCCATCCGGAACGAGGCCCGGGCGGTCGGCGAGTGGACCAACCGCGACTTCCTGGGCGGGATGCGCAAGCTGAGCGCGCGCGTCGAGGCGGGCTGGGCGTTCCTGCCCAACGTCGTCGCGGTGGCGCGCAACGACCTGACCGAAGCGCCGCGCAGCGGCCCGATCGCGCGCCTGCGCCTCGAGTTCGAGCAGCCGCGCCTGTTCGGGCGCCCGTCGCTGCGCTGGCGCAACACGCTGGAGAGCGATCGCACGCTCGAGCAGACCTACAACGCGTTCAGCACGCGCCTGATGACCGGCGTGGTCTGGCAGGTGCACTCGACGCTGGCGATCTTTCCCGCCTACCGCGTGGAGGCCGACTACCTGAACGGCGCGCCGATCAACAGCGCCGCCACCGCGCCGCTGACGCTGGGCTGCGAGACCACCAGCGATCACTGCTTCATCTGGCTGTCGTACCTGGACGGGCTGGTCACCTGGGATCGCCGCGACCACGTGTTCGATCCGCGCCGCGGCACCTACCTGAGCCTCGACCTGCAGGGCGGGGGCGGCCCGCTGGGCGGCGACTTCGAGTACGCGCGCGTGCTGCCCGACGCGCGCGCCTTCTACAGCTTCTTCGAGGGCAACGCGCTGACGCTGGCGGCGCGGCTGCGGCTGGGCCAGCTGTGGACCGCGTCGGGGAACCCCGACGACAGCGCGGTGGTCACGCGCTTCTACGCGGGCGGCGGCGTGTCGATGCGCGGGTTCTCGGACCGGCGGCTGTCGCCGCTGCTGCTGGTGCCGCCGCCGCCGGGATCGCCGCCCGGCACCAACCAGATCACCGTGCCGATCGGCGGCAACGGCCTGATCGACGGCAGCTTCGAGACGCGCTACACGCTGCTGCCGTCGCTGCGCGTGGCGGGGTTCGTCGACTTCGGCCAGGTGACGCACGATCGCTTCGCGCTGGGCGACATCCCGCACGTGCTGTGGGCGGTGGGCGTCGGCATCCGGCTGCTGACGCCGATCGGTCCGATCCGGGTCGATCTGGCGCGCCGGCTGCCGTTCGGCGATCTCCCCGTGCTGTACCAGGTCGACCCCAACACCGGCGTGATCGGGCAGGTCGCCTACACGCCCGACAACAGCTGCTTCGGTCTCTTCGGCTCGCACGCGTCGTCGCTGGTGCCCGACAACCTGTGCGTCCTTCACATCTCGATCGGTGAGGCGTTTTGAGTGGCGTCGTCGTCAAGGTGCTGCGCGGGACCGCCAAGGTGGCGCTGGCGGTGCTGGCCGCCGTCGCGCTGCTGATCGGGGTCACCTGGATGTTCCTGCAGACGCGGCGCGGGGGCGAGCTGGTCCGCCGGCTGGCGCTGCCGCGCGTGAACGCGGCGATCGCCGGGACCATCACGCTCAGCCGCTTCGCCTTCGGGGGCGACCGCATCACGCTCGAGGATGTAGCGCTCACCGATCCGGAAGGACACCCGGTCGCGAGCGTGGAGCAGATCGACGTCAGCTTCTCGCCGCTGGCGCTGCTGC
This sequence comes from Polyangia bacterium, assembly GCA_036557265.1. Taxonomy (GTDB): domain Bacteria; phylum Myxococcota_A; class Polyangia; order Fen-1088; family Fen-1088; genus JADGRB01. The sequence continues at coordinate 6,005 of DATBHU010000488.1, read as the reverse complement.
GCCGGCACGTCGACGTCACCCGGCTGGAGATCCGCCGGCCCGAGCTGGCGCTGGTGCGGGACGAGCGCGGCCTCAACCTGGCGCGCGCGCTGGCGCCGCGGCACCCGCCGGCGGCGGCCCCCGGCGAGCCGGCCCGCGCCGCGAACGGCGGCCCGCGCATCGCGATCGACGTCAGATCGCTGGTCGTGTCGGACGGCGAGATCGACTATCGGGCGATGGCGGCGGCGTCCGGCGGGCGCGACGCCGGGCAGCACGTGCGCGTCGCGGACGTCGCGATCCGGAGCAGCGCCCACTTCGCGGCCGGTCGCCTGGCCGCGGAGGCGGGCGTCAGCGTGCGCGGCGGGCGGGCGGCCCTGAACGGCGCGTTCGACACGGCGGCGCGGCGCGGACACGCGGCGGCGCAGGTGTCGGTGCGGGGCGCGTCGCTCGCCGTCGAGGGGCGCCTGGACGGCGACGCCGTCGACGCCCACGCCTCGATCGAGGCCGAGGATCTGGCGCGCGCGGCCCGCGTGCTGACGCGCGACTTCGGCCTGCCGCGCCTCGCGATCTCCGGCAACGGCCGCGTCGACGTCGCGTGCGGCGGCGCGGTCGCGGCGCCGTCGCTGCGGGCCGCGGTGCGGTTTCCCCGGCTCGCGTTCGGCGGCACGTCGGCGCGCGAGCTGACCGCCTCTGCGCGCATCCCCGATCTGCGCGTGCCGGAGGCGCTGGACGCGGACGTCGGCGCCGCGGCGATCGACGGCGGGGGCCGCAAGCTGCGCGCCGCGAAGGTCACGCTGCGCGCGGCCGGGCGCCGCATCACCGCCCAGGCCGCCATCGCGGCGCCGCAGCGGCTGCGCATCGATCTCGCCGGCGAGCGCCAGGCCCGGCGGACGATCGCGCTCGACGCGCTGACCGTGCGCTATCCCGAGGCGACCTGGACCCTGCGCCGGCGGGCGCGCCTCGAGCTGGCGGGCGGCGCCGTGGCGCTGTCCGGGTTCGAGCTGGGCGCGGACGCACAGCGGCTGTCGGCGGAGGTGCGCGCCGGCGGCGCGCGGCGGACGGCGCACGTGAAGATCGCGCACCTCGACCTCTCGCGGCTGCCGCCCGCGCTGGTGCCGCGGGACGTGGGGCTCGGCGGCAGCGTCGACGCCGAGCTCGATCTCCGCGCCGATCGCGGCGAGGCGCCGCGCGTCGTGGCGCGCGCGACGCTGGCGGGCGGGCGCGTGCACGGCCACCGCGACCTGTCGCTGAACGTCGCCGCCCGCCTCGAGCGCGGCCGCGCCAAGGGCGACCTGCAGGCGCGCGGGCTGGGCGTCGCCGCGCAGGCCCGCTTCGATCTCCCCGCCGCCTGGCCCCCGCGCAACGCGCGCGCGCCGCTGGCGCTGACCGTCGAGACCGGCGACGTCGACCTGGCGGCCGTCGCGCGCGCCGTCGCCGAGACCGCCGGGACGCCGCCGCCGCGCCTGGCCGGGCACGGACGCGTCACCCTGCGCCTCGACGGCCGCGTCGGCGAGCCGCGCCTGCAGATCGACGTCTCCGGCCGCGGGCTGGTGTTCGACGATCGCCGCATCGGCGATCTGGCGCTGTCCGTGAACGGCGAGGGGGACGGCGGGCTGTCGGCGCGCATCACCAGCCTCGCGCCGGCCCGCACCCGCATCGACGTGACGACGCCGCTGTCGCTGCGCGCGATCCTGCGCCGTCCCCCGACGGCCGAGGCGCTGGCCCGCACCCGCTTCGAGCTGCGCGGCACGATCGAACGCCTGCCGCTGTCCGTGCTGGCGCGCGCGGCGGGCGGCGCCGCGCCCGCCCATGTGCGCGGCACGCTGTCGTCGACCCTCTCGGTCACGGGCACCCCGTCGGAGCCGCAAGGGAAGATCGCCGTCGACGTCGCCGGCGCCGCCACCGACAGGTTCCCGCCCACCGACGCCCGCGTCGAGGCCGACTTCGAACGCGGCGCGGTCGCGGCGCGCGTGCGGGTGGTGCGCCGCGACCAGCCGCTGCTCGCCGTCGAGACGCGGCTGGGGGCGCCGCTCGGCGAGCTGGCGCGGCCCGCGCGGCTGGCGGCGGCGCCGGTTCACCTGCGCGCGGTGCTCGGGCCCTACCTGGTGCAGCGGCTCGGCCTGCCGCCCCTCAACGATCGCGAGCCGCCGCGACAGCTCGCCGGGCGCGTGCACGCCGACGTGGCCGTCGACGGCACCGTCGGCGCGCCGCGCGTCCTGCTGCACGCGCAGGCAGGCGACATCCGCCTCGACAAGACAGACGTCGGGTTCGCCGAGATCGAGGCGCGCTACGCCGATCGCCACGCCCAGCTGGACGCGCACCTCACGTCCGCGGGCGGCGGCAAGCTGACGGCGCAGGCGTCGATGAGCGCCGACCTCGGCTATCCGGCGGTGGCGCGCGGCGCGGACCTGCGCCGGGCCCCGATCGACGCCCGCCTGAACGCGCAGCGCTTCGACCTGCGCGGGGCCTCGGGCGCGGTCCAGGCGCTGCGGACGGTCGGCGGCCTGCTGACGGCGTCGGTCACCGCGCGCGGACTGCTCGCCGCGCCGCGCTTCTCGGGGCGGCTGGAGGTGACGGACGGCGCCGTCGTCGTCAGCGGGTTCGGCGCGTATAGCAAGGTGCACCTGGCGCTGCACGGCGACGAGCGGACCGTGACCCTCGACGAGCTCTCGGCGAGGAGCGGCGCCGGCACCGTCCGGCTGACGGGGAGGGCCGTCCGGGCGGCCAGCGGGAGCGGCTATGACGTCGCCGCCGACGCCCGGCTCGACAAGTTTCCGTTTTACAGCCAGGGGCAGCCGCTGGCGATCGTCTCGCTGGAGTCGCGGCTGAACGGCGGCGCGGCGCCGGGCAAGACGCGCCTGTCGGTCGACATCGACGACGCGCACGTCGAGCTCAAGGACGCGAAGCACAAGGATCTGCAGTCGCTCGAGGCGCCCGCCGACATCGTGCTGGTCGAGGCGGGCACGCCGCTGAACAAGGCCCAGGAGGCCAAGCTGAAGGCGCTGCTGAAGGCGGACCAGGCGCAGGCCGCCCCCGTCGGCGCGCACCATCCGCCCGCCCTCCGCGTGCGCGTGAACGCGCCCCGCCACCTGTGGGTGAACGGCCGGGACGCGAACCTCGAGCTCGGGCTGTCGCGCGACTTCAAGGTGTCAGTGGGCGATCGGACGGAGATCCACGGCCAGGTCACGGTCCACCGCGGCCGCGTCGACGTCCTGGGCCGCCGCTTCGACATCAAGGAGGACTCGACGGTGACGTTCGCGGGGGCCCCCGATAACCCCGTGCTGGACGTCCGCGCCGAGCACCTCAACACGACGGAGAACATCACCGTGCTGGTGACCGCCAAGGGGACGCCGGACCACCTGAGCGTGAGCGTCACCTCGCCGAACCGGCCCGATCTGGGCGAGTCGCAGCTCTACACCTTGATCATCACCGGTCACCTGCAGTTCGGCGGGGCGGGGGCGACCAGCGCGACGCCGTCGGCGCAGGCGGCGTCGATCCTGGGCGGCCTGCTGGCGTCGAAGATTCAGTCGACGCTGGCGCACCGGCTGCCGCTGGACGTCTTCACGATCGACGTCGGCGGCGAGGGCGTGTCGGGGACCAAGCTGGAGGCGGGCCGGTACATCACCGACCGGCTGTACGCCGGCTACATCGGGCGGGTCGGCTCCGATCCGACCCGTTATCAGAACCGCAACGCCGTCCACCTCGAGTACCAGATCACGTCGCGCTGGGAGATCGAGGGCGAGTACGGCGACCTCGGGACCGGCACCGCCGACCTGATCTGGCGAAAAAATTACTGACCCGGTTTGTCGTCGCGGCGGCACTTCACCACGGACCCCGCGCGCGCAAATTGCGAGGCGGTGGTCTCCCCGAATGACGAATTTCTGAGCCTGCACTTCCGTCGGTGGGCGTGATAGCTTTTCCCGTCGGTCAGCCCCCCAGGTCCAAAGGAGCTTAAGTGATGCCCCTAGGTCGGCGACGTCGCCCTGAACTCTCACGCGCGGCCACTGCGGTCAACCGCCGCATGTTCATGAAGGCCCTGGCGCTCGGACTGTCGGTGCCCGCCGCCGCGCGCCTGGCGCGCATGGCGACGGCGGCCGGCACCACGGCGCCCAAGCGGTTCCTGCTGATGTACATCCCGCACGGCACCGCGCCCGAGCACTTCAACCCGAAGATCGCCAACGCCAACCCGCTCGCGCAGGCGAACTACACCGACTTCGCCCTCGACCAGACCAACGTCAGCATCCTCGGCCCGCTGCAGCCGTACAAGTCGTACGTCAACGTCTACCAGGGGATCCAGTACCCGGGGAAAGCCGACACCCACACGGGCATCGTGAACTGTCTGTCGGGCTCGCAGGCGATCGACACGACCACGGCGCGCACGACGGTCGAGCACGTCATCGCCAAGGCGCTCAACGTCAAGCCGTTGATCCTGGGCGCCTGCTCGCACATCACCAACGGGCTCGACGCGAACGGCATGCTGTTCTGGAACGGCACGCCGGTCGATCCCGAGAAGAACCCGGCCAAGGCGTTCGACGCCCTGTTCGGCAACCAGGGGAGCGCGCCGCCGCCGAACGCCGACGTTCAGCTGCAGCAGGACCTGCTGGCGTTCACGGCGTCGGAGGTGCAGGGGCTGCAGACGACGCTGCAGAGCCTGACCGGCGAGCAGACCAAGCTGGCCACGCATCTGGCCTCGATCCAGCAGCTGCAGGCGGACTCGAACACGGTGAAGCCCCCGTCAGTCTGCTCGTCGAAGCCGAGCCTGCCGAGCGTCGAGATGGTGCGCACGCAGAGCGCCGGCAACGTGCCGCAGCCGGGCGGCGGCAACGACTACTTCTACATGGAGAAGAACTTCCCGCTGCTGCTGGCGGCGCAGATGGAGCTGATCACGCAGGCCATCATCTGCAACGTGGCGCCGGTGATCGGGCTGATGCCGATGTTCGCGACCTGCGACTTCGACTTCACCTTCGCGAACGCGCCGGGGGCGCATCACCTCGGCCTGTCGCACACCAACTACCAGGCGGCGCCGTACCCGCTCGGGCAGTACAACTCGCCGCTCGACACCAGCAACCTGCAGGCGGGGGCGCGCGTGCCGTTCGCCACCGCGCAGAAGTGGTTCATGACCCAGCTGGTGAACAAGATCGTGATGCCGCTGGCGACGACGGACGACCCGGCCGCGCCCGGGACCAAGGTCCTCGACAACACGCTGATCTACGTCATGAGCGAGATCGGCGACGGGCAGGACCACACGCGCGTCAGCGAGATCCTCTACCCGCAGACGCCGGACAGCATCCCGCTCATCACCATCGGCAAGTGCGGGGGCGCGCTGACCAGCGGCCAGGTCGTGCAGTTCCCGATCGCCGCCAAGGACTCCGCGGGGACCGTGAACCGCAACGCGGCCGACCTCTACCTGACGATGGCCAAGGCGATGGGGGCGGCGAACGTCACCTTCCCCGGTCAGACGGGCGTGCTGCCGGGGGTGCTGACGTGATCTCCCGCGGGGCGATCGCGGGGCTGGCGCTGGCGACGATCACCGGCTGCGCCGGCGCGGGCCACGTCGGCACCGGCACCGCCGGGAGCTCCGGCCCGGGCGTGGGCGGCGTCGGCAACAGCAGCGGCACCGCGGGGTCGGGCAGCGGCACCGCGGGCTCGAGCGGCGGCAGCACCGGCACGGCCGGGTCCGGCAGCCCGAACTTCCAGCTCGAGTGCTCGGGCGCGCAGCTGGGGCGGCCGTTCCTGCGCCTGTTGACCGGCACCGAGCTGCAGAACACGCTCTCCGACGTCTTCCCCGAGGTGAAGGGGATGTGGACCGCGTCGCTGCCGTCGAGCCAGATCTCGTCGCACGGCTTCGACAACGACGGCGGGGCGCAGGTCGGCCCGCAGCTGGCCGGCGCGATCCGGGACGCCGGCCTGGCGCTGGCGACCGTGCTGGTCGGCACGCCGCTCGCGACCGTGCTGCCGTGCTCGACCAGCAGCGCCAACCACGCCTGCGCGGAGACGTTCCTCAACAAGTACGGACAGAAGCTGTT
>DATBHU010000487.1:0-8137 GCA_036557265.1 Polyangia bacterium | reverse complement strand
GGCCCGCCCGGCCGCGACCATCCGCCTCGACGAGGTGTTGTCGGCGTTCCGGTCGAGCGACATCGAGCTCGCGCACGGCACCACCGCGCCGGCGTTCACCGAGCTGGTCGGCGAGCTCGAGGACGCGCGGCGGCGGCGGATCGCGGGCGTGACGATCGCGGACCTGATGCCGCCGGCGCCGCGGCCGGATGACGAATCCGGCCCGGCCACCGCGACCCAGCCGCAGATCGTCCGTCCGGAGCAGAAGAAGGGTTAGCTTCCACGTCATGAACAGGCAGCCGGCGGTGGCGGGGTCGTTCTATCCGCGCGCGCCCGCCGCGGTCGCGGCCGAGGCGGCGCGGCTGGTCGCGGGCGACGGCGCGCCCGCCCCCGCGATCGCGGTGGTGTCGCCGCACGCGGGGTGGATGTACTCGGGCGCGCTGGCCGGCAAGCTGTTCGGCGGCGTCGCCGTCCCCGAGCGCGTGCTGGTGCTGGCGCCCAACCACACCGGCCGCGGCCCGCGCGCCAGCATCTGGTGGGGCGAGGACGCGGCGTCCAGCTGGCAGCTGCCCGGCCTGGACGTGCCGATCGACGGGCCGTTCGTGGCGTCGCTGCGCGCCGAGGCGCCGTTGCTGCGCGCCGATCGCGAGGCGCATGAGGACGAGCACGCGATCGAGGTGCTGCTGCCGCTGCTCGCCGCGCGGCAGCCGCGCCTGCGACTGGCGGCGATCGTGCTTGGGCGGCTCGGCTTTCCGGACTGCGAGGCGCTGGGCGCGGCGATCGCCCGCGCCGTCGCGCGCGTCGACGGGCCGACGCTGATCGTCGCGTCGTCGGACATGAGCCACTACCTCGCCGACGACCAGGCGCGCGCCGTCGATCGGCTGGCGCTGGCGCCGCTGGCGGCGGCCGACGCGCGCGGCCTCTACGACGCGGTCACCGCCCACGGCATCAGCATGTGCGGCTTCATCCCGGCCACCGTCGCCCTGGTCGCCGCGCGCGCGCTCGGCGCCACGCGCGCCACCGTGGTCGGCTACGCGACCAGCGCCGACGCGGGCGCCGAGCGCGATCGCGTCGTCGGCTACGCGGCCGTCCGGGTCGACGCGTGAAGCGCCTGGCCGCCGCCGCGCTGTCGCTGATGGCCTGCGCGGCGCGCCCGCCGGCCCCGCCGCCCGTCGCGCCCGCGGCCCCGAATCCGCCGGCCGCCGCCGCGCCCGCAGCGGCGCCAATCCCGCGCGCTGCGACGGAGGAGCGCCTGGCCGCGATCGAACGTTGCAAGCAGGGCTACGCCAACCTCGACGCCGTCGCCCATGTCGATCCGCCGGCGCTCGTCGCGGAGCTGGCCCGCGGCTGCGCCGACATCTATGTCGAGCCGTGCGCGGCGGCGATGCGCAGCGCGCCGGCCGACCCCGACCAGTTCGCGAGCACGGCCGCGCGCGCCTGCCGGGACGCCTACTGCCCTCGGCTGCCCGCGCCGCGCCCCCGGCTGTGCGAGCGCGGCGCGCTGCCGCCGCAGGCGGAGCTGCTCGGCGAGTGGGGAGAGCTGCACCAGCAGATCCTGGCGCGCGAGCTGGGCCTCCCGCCCGAGACGCTGGCGCCGCTGTTCCAGCCCGTGACCGCCCTGGCGGTGCGCGACGTGGCGCGTGAGGGGCCCGCGCCCGTGCATGTCTACGCGAGGCCGGAAGGCGGTTCGCGCATGCGCGTCTGGCTCGAGGGCGGCGGCGGCATCACCGTCGATCTGTACGGGGGCAGCAAGCCGCTGGCGACCCTCGCGCATACCGCGCGCGCCAAGGCCGCGCCCGACGCGCAGGTGATCTTCGCCTGCGATCGGAGGCTGCCGTACGGCGCGGTCGTCAGCATCCTCGACGCCTTCAAGAAAGAGGGGTTCGCCCGCATCGCGCTCAGCGTGCGGCCCGAGCTGACCAGGTGAAGGGAGCGGCTGCTAGACCAGCCGCTCGCGCCGCACTTCCTTGAACGCGTCCGACGCCTCGTCGTGCGCGCGCGTGATCAAGGTGATCTGCCCGCCCGCGATCTCGTACAGGTTGTAGCGCGCGCGGCGCTCGGCGCCGCCCGTGTACGACGCCGAGCCGGCGCCGATCACCGGAATTCGCGTGCCGCCGGGGCCGCCGAGCTCGGTGTGCTCGTCCTGGTGATCGTGACCGTGAAGCACGAGGTCCGCGCCGGCGCGCCCCAGCACCTCGGCGAACGCGGCCCGGTCCTTCAGGTTCCGCTCCTCGCCGTGCTTCTGCCGGATGGGCGGGTGGTGGATCATCACGACCCGCGTCTTGCCCGCCAGCTCCGGCGCCGCGAGCACCGCCTCCAGCCGCGCGAGCTGCGCGTCGCCGACGCGGCCCCAGGCGCCGAAGTCACCCGTCGCCACCGAGCTCGACACGCCGACGAACGCGACGCCGTCCCGGATCTGCGCGTACGGATAGTCGGGCCGATCGACGCCCGCGCCGCCCTCGCCCGCCCGCGCGAGATCGCTGGTCATGTAGGGCGCGAACAGCTTCTCGAACGCGCGCGACGCCACCACCTCCTCGACATAGGCGTCGTGGTTGCCCGGGATCACGCTGATCGCCGCCGCCGGGAGCCCGCAGCCGTCGATCCACGCCAGCGCCGCCCGCCACTCGCCGGGCAGCGACACGTTCGACAGGTCGCCGGTCAGCGCCAGGTGGTCGGGCGCCTGCGCGCGCAGATCGAGGCGCAGCGCCTCCAGCAGCTCCATCTTGTGCTTGCGCCGCCGGTTGACCACCAGGTTCAGCCCACCCAGCGCCCGCTTGCCGACGAAGTCCATCGGGCTGGCACCCGCGAACGATCCGCGGAAGTGCGGGTCCGTCACGTGGGCGAGCCGGAACGTCCCCCCGCGCTCAGGGCGCTGCATGCGCGGGCTCCGCCGCCATCTGCACGTCCGCGACCACGCCGAAGTGGTCGGACACGAACACCCGCTCGCCGTTCGCCGACACGCGCGGCTCGTCGAACACGACGCGCGCGCCGTGGACCGTGCCGCGCCGGTCGCGCCGGACCTGCGTCGTGAAGATGTAGTCGAGGCGGCGCTCCGGCCGCAGCCAGTGCATCAGGTCGACGTAGTCGTTGGCGCGCGTCCAGGTGACGCCCGCGCCCGGGCCCGCGCCGAGGTTCGCGCGCGCCCACGTGTCCTGGTACACGACGCGACGCCCGTCGAGCGTGGTCATCCCGGTCAGCCAGCGGATCTCGTCGCTCTCCGGGACGGCGTTGAAGTCGCCGGTCACGATCTGGATGTGGTCGTTGGCGTGGGCGGCGACGACCTTGTCGATGAACATCACCTGGTCCTCACGCTTGCGCCCTTCCGACTCGCGATACGAAAGGTGGGTGGTGTGAACCCAGAACGGCGCCAGGCCGTCGGGCGGGTCGATGCGCGCCGACAGGACGATCCGCCCTTCCGTCTCGATGCCGTGCGGGAGCGGCTGCGCCTCGTGCGCGCCGATCGGGAAGCGCGACACGATCGCCAGCCCCTCGTGGCCGCCGCCCCAGGCGGTGGACGGCGCGAACACGTGGTGGAAGCCGTGACGGCGCGCGATCTCGCCCGCCTGGTTCGGCACCCGCCCGGGCACCTCGCGCACCTCCTGCAGGCCGATCACGTCCGGCGCCAGCGCGGCCAGCCCGGCTTCGAGCACCTGCATCCGAGCCGGCCACGGGCCGTTCTCGCCCCACAGGTTCAGGGTCAGGATGCGCAGCGCGGGCGGGGTCGGGCTCCCACTGTGCTTGGGCTCGGCCACCGGATCATCCGCCCCGGTAGGTGCACTTGCTGTCGTACGTCTCCCAGACCGTCACCGCCGAGAGCGGCGCGATGCGCGGCCGCAGCGCGCCCCAGATGTAGCCGGCGATGTTCTCGCAGGTCGAGTTCTCGAGCCCCGGCACCTCGTTCAGGTTGTGGTGATCGAAGCGCGCGTGCAGCTCGGCCCAGGCATCGTCGATGACGCCGAAGTCGATCAGCCATCCCGTGGCGGGATCGACCGGTCCCGCCACGGAGATCTCGACCTTGTAGCTGTGGCCGTGGATGCGCGAGCACTTGTGTCCCGCCGGCACGCACGGCAGCCGGTGCGCCGCTTCGAAGCGGTACTCCTTCGTCAACTCGACGTTCACGCGGACAGCGTAGCACGCAGGTGAACGTCGCCTCTCGCAAGGCCTGCCCTCACCCCGACCCTCTCCGCCAAGCGGGAGAGGGAGATCAAGATCTCAGGTTCCCTCGCCCCGCGCAGCCGGGAACCTAGAACTTGATCTCGGTCCAGGGCTTCTCGGGGCGGGCGAACAGGTAGCCCTGGCACAGGTCGCCGCCGACGCTGACCAGCGCGTCGCGCTCGGTCTCCGTCTCCACGCCCTCGGCGATGATCTCGATGCCGAGCTCCCGGCACAGCGTCACGATCGACCGCAGCAGCTTCTGCTTCATCGGCGACCGATCGATCCCCCGGATCAGCGACATGTCGACCTTCACCACCTCGGGCTCGAGGTGGGCGAAGCTGGTCAGCCCGGCGTAGCCCGCGCCCAGATCGTCGACCGCGATCCGGTAGCCGAGCGCGCGCAGCTGGGCCACGCGCGCCGTGACGTCACGGATCTTCTCGAGCGGCGCCCGCTCCGTCACCTCGAGGACCACGCGCGCCGCGTGACGCGACAGCGGCGCGTCCGCCGAGATCAGGGAATCGTCGTCCAGCTCCATGGCGTGCAGGTTGATGAACAGCAGCGACGTCATCGGCTGCTCGTCCAGCGTCCGCGCCACCCGGTCGCGCACGGCGCGCCCCAGATCCTGCAGGCGCCCCAGCCGCTCGGCCGCCTCGAACAGATCGGGCGGCGAGCGCAGGGTCGGCTCCTCGTTGCGCACCAGCGCCTCGTACGCGAACGTCGTCCGGCGCGACCACGACACGATCGGCTGGTAGGCGATCCAGAGCGTCTCCATCGCGCGCGCGAGCCGCGCCTCCAGGCTGGCGCGATCGCCGAGGTGCTTCCCCTCCAGGCGGAACATCTCCAGCGCCTCGCGCTTGATCTTCGCCATCTGATGCAGCCGCATCGCCCGCGTGACGACCTCTTCCAGCACCACGGGCGAGACCGGCTTGATGAGGTAGCGCAGGGCCCCGTACTCCATCGCCCGCGCGGCGCTGTCCACGGCCGGGCCGCCCGTCATGATCACGAACGGAACGTCCAGGTCGTGCTCGCGCACGGCCCGCAGCAGATTGATGCCGTCCATCCCCGGCATGGCGATGTCGCTGACGATGACGTCGAACGACTTCTCGCGCGCCGCCACGGCGGCCTCGTGTCCGTCCGCCGCGGTCACCACGGTGAACCCGGCCATGCCCAGCGTCCGGGAGTAGGCGCGCGCGATGGCAGGCTCGTCGTCCACCAGCAGGACCAGGCCTCGGCTCGGTGCGTCGACGGCGACGGGCTCGAGGCCATCGCTGGCCTCGTTCGGGCCCGAATCCGGGCCGCGGTCGCGCGAGGCTTCCATGGCACCGCCTGACATCGGCCGGTTTCGTCCAGAGTTGAGGGCGGCGGCCATCAGGGTTCCCCGACCCGGAAGCCGTGAAAGTTTTCCCGGACCAGCCAGCTCTTGGTATATGTTCGCGCTCTTGGCAACGAATCCCCGAAACACACGAAAGTCCAAAGGACGCCCGGAGAAACCTTGGCAATGAGCGCAATCGAGAGTGAGGCCGCAGAGCTTCACCCACCCCGCACCCCGGACAAGACCACCCTCGCCCGCTACTACCACCAGATGCTGGCGATCCGGCGCATGGAAGAGGCGCTGGCCAAGGCCTACGCGCTGCGCAAGTTCGGCGGCTTCCTGCATCTTTATATCGGCCAGGAGGCGGTGGCGGTCGGCGCCCTCGCCACGCTGAAGCCGGACGACTACGTCATCGCCACCTACCGCGAGCACGCCCACGCGTACGCCAAGGGGATGAGCGCGAAGGAGATCATCGCCGAGCTATACGGCAAGGAGACCGGCTGCTCCAAGGGCCTGGGCGGCTCGATGCACCTGTTCGCCGCCGACAAGGGCTTCCTGGGCGGCTACGGCATCGTCGGCGGACACATCCCGCTGGCGGCCGGCACCGCCTTCGCGTCGAAGTACCGGGGCGACGGCCGCGTCACCCTCTGCTTCTTCGGCGACGGCTCGGTCCCGCAGGGCGCCTTCCACGAGGGCGTGGCGCTGGCGGCGCTCTGGCGGCTGCCGGTTGTGTTCATCTGCGAGAACAACCTCTACTCGATGGGGACGCCGCTCTACCGCTCGCTGTCGGTGGCGGACGTGTCGCAGAAGGCGCTCGGCTACGGCATCGCGCGCGATCGCTTCGACGGCGACGACGTGATCCGGGTGCGCGACCGCGTCGCCGAGGCGGTCCGCCGGGCCCGCAATGAATCGCTGCCGACGCTGATCGAGATCATCACCTACCGCTTCCGCGGCCACTCCATGTCGGACGCCGGCCTCTACCGCACGAAGGAAGAGGTCGAGGAGTGGAAGAAGCGCGATCCCATCGCCTACGGCCGCGACCTGCTGGTGCGGGCGAAGATGGATGAGAAAGAGATCGTCGCGATCGAGGAGAAGGTCGCGCAAGAGATCGAAGAGGCCGTGAAGTTCGCCGAGGAGAGCCCCGAGCTGGCCTTCGAGCGCCTCTCCGAGTTCACGTACAAGGAGTAACGAGACCGATGCCGCGCACCGTAGCCTTTCGCGAGGCTCTCAATGAAGCCATGGCCGAGGAGATGGAGAAGGATGACCGCATCTTTCTCATGGGCGAGGAGGTCGGGCACTACGACGGCGCCTACAAGGTGTCGAAGGGGCTGCTGAAGAAGTTCGGGGAGAAGCGCGTGATCGACACGCCGATCGCCGAGGGCGGCTTCGTCGGCGTCGGCATCGGCGCGGCCATGGTCGGCCTGCGGCCGATCATCGAGCTGATGACCTGGAACTTCTCGTTCGTGGCGGCCGATCAGCTGATCAACAACGCCGCCAAGATCCGCCAGATGTCGGGCGGCCAGTTCACGCTGCCGGTCGTGTTCCGCGGGCCGGGCGGCTCGGCGCACATGCTGGCGGCGCAGCACAGCCAGTCGACCGAGGCGCTGTGGGCGCATATCCCGGGCCTGAAGGTCGTCATGCCGGCGAACCCGAAGGACGCCAAGGGGCTGCTCAAGAGCGCGATCCGCGACGACAACCCGATCGTGTTCATCGAGGGCGAGGTGCTGTACGCCGACCAGGGCGAGATCCCCGACGGCGAGTACACCATCCCGCTCGGCGTCGCCGAGGTGAAGCGCCCGGGCACGGACATCACCATCATCGGCTGGTCGAAGATGGTGAAGATCGCGCTCGCCACGGCGGAGGCGCTGGCGGCGGAGGGGATCGAGGCCGAGGTCGTCGACCCGCGCACGATCCGCCCGCTGGACGAGGAGCTGCTCGTCCAGTCGGTGTCGAAGACCAAGCGCTGCCTGATCCTCGAAGAGGGCTGGCCGTTCAACGGCGTCGGCGCCGAGATCGCCTACCGCATCGGCCGCCGCTGCTTCGACGATCTGGACGCGCCGGTCGAGCGCCTCACCGGCGCCGACATGCCGATGCCCTACAACCACCACCTGGAGCAGCAGTGCATCCCCGACGTGCCGCGCGCCGTCGCCGCTGCCAAGAAGCTGCTCTACCTCGAATAGCGCAACTCAAGTAACCGGAAGAAGGAGCCCCGTCCGTGGCCCAGATCCTCGACATGCCGCAGCTGTCCGACACGATGAAGATCGGCGTGCTGCAGAAGTGGCGCAAGAACGAAGGCGACAAGGTCTCTCCCGGCGAAGTGATGGCCGAGATCGAGACCGACAAGGCCGTGATGGACTTCGAGGCGTTCGACGAGGGCGTGCTGCTGAAGCGCCTGATCGCCGACGGCGCGTCGGTGCCGGTCGGGACGCCGATCGCGATCATCGGCAAGGCCGGTGAAGACGTCGCCAAGCTGGTCGACGAGGCGAAGGCCCGCGCCAGCGGTGGCGGGGCCAAGGCGGCGACGAAGGCGCCCGAGCCGGCCAAGCCGGCGGCGGCTCCCGCGGCGAAGCCCGCGCCCGCAGCGGCGAACGGTCAGGCCGCGGCGCCCGCCGCGCGGCCGGCGCCCACGCCGGCGCCGAAGCGCGCCGCGGCGCCCGCCGTCCAGGCCGCGCCCGCGCCGGCGTCCGCCGG